>CAMYVQ010000017.1 GCA_947302435.1 uncultured Prevotella sp.
CCTCGACGACGGGCGAGAGGCGGTGAATCTCGTCGATGAAGAGCACGTCGCGCGGTTCCAGGGAAGTCAGGATGCCGGCCAAGTCGCCTGGCTTGTCGAGCACGGGGCCGCTGGTGAGCTTGAAGCCCACGCCCAGTTCGTTGGCAATGATGTTTGAAAGAGTGGTCTTGCCCAGTCCCGGGGGACCGTGCAACAATGTATGGTCGAGCGGTTCGCCACGGTATTTGGCCGCCTCGACGAACACCTCCAAATTCTCCACCACCTTCTTCTGTCCGCTGAAGTCTCGGAAGCTCAGCGGTCTCAACGCATTTTCAAAATCTTTCTCAGCGTTGCTGTTGGCGAAACGCTCTTCCCGGATGTCGAAACTATCTTGCATGAATGAATATGATCAGGAAAAAAGGCAAATTCTTTGTTTTATGCTGCAAAGTTACTCTTTTTTCGGAAATTGGCCAAATATTCTATCATTGATATTCAATCATGCCGGCATTGATGTTCAATCACCCTGTCATTCATATTCAATGATGGTGTCATTCATATTCAATGGCACCATCATTGATGTTCAACGGTGACACGATTCAATATGAATCGTGGGAGAGGTCTTTTGGGGGCCTTATTTCTTGTTCTTTTTCGGCTTCCGACGAGCCCATCCTTCCTCGGAGAAATCGGGCTCGTCGCCGATGAGGTCGAAGTCTTTCTTGCCACGCTTGTTGTCCTCGGTGGCCTTGCGCATCAGGTCGCGCCAGTCGCCAGTGAACTGCTGTGGTTCGTTGCGGCGGGCACCGCGCTGACCTTTTCGGCTCTCCGGGCGGTTTTCATGGTGGTCGGCACGGTCGTTTCTGCGTTCGGGGCGGTCGTTCCTACGCTCGGGGCGGCTACTGTTGCGGCGTTCGCCTTTCTCCGGCTTGTTAGGCTTGCTGCCCTCTTCCTCACTGTTGCAGCGCACGGTGCGCCCTTTGTAGCGGATACCCGTGAGCTGGCTCATCACCTTGCGCGCATCTTTCTCGGGCACCTCGAAATAGGAAATGGTGTCGAGCAGGTCGATATGGCCCACCTCCTGACGACCGCCCACGTAGCGGTTCAGGGTCTGCATCAGTTCGCCGGGATAGAAGCCGTCGCGCTTGCCGAGGTTGATGAACAGGCGGTGGTAGCCCTCCTGTGCCTTATTCATACGCTTCTCGCGGTCGGACTTCCCTCTCTCCTCTCTCCGTTTTCCTCTCTCCTCTTTTGAAACAGGCACGATTTCGGGCGCGTCGGCATAGTAGGCAAGGAACTTGCCGAACTCCAATGACACGATCTTCTTGATGATTTCCTCCTTGTCGATATACTCAAAATAGCGGTTGATGTCCTGCATGAAGGGAGCAATCTCGTCGTCGTTCACGTCGGTCTTCACAATCTGGTCCATCACCTTGTAGAGCTGCTTCTTGCAGATTTCCTCGGCCTTGGGAATCTCGGCCTCCACGAACTCCTTGCCAATCTCCTTCTCGATGTTGCGGATCTTGTGCTTCTCCTTCGAGTGGACGATGGAGATGGAAGTGCCCTTCTTGCCGGCGCGGCCCGTGCGGCCCGAACGGTGGGTGTAGTTCTCAATGTCGTCGGGCAGTCCGAAGTTGATGACATGCGTCAGGTCGTCGACATCCAAGCCGCGGGCGGCCACGTCGGTTGCCACGAGCAACTGCGTCAGATGCTGGCGGAACTTCTGCATCGTCAGGTCGCGCTGCTGCTGCGAGAGGTCGCCGTGCAGGGCCTCGGCGTTGTAACCGTCCTTGATCAGCTTGTCGGCAATCTCCTGCGTCTCCAACTTGGTGCGACAGAAAATGATGGCGAAAATGCGGGGATTGAAGTCCACGATGCGCTTCAGGGCCAGATACTTGTCCTTGGCCTGCACCATATAGTAGATGTGGTTCACGTTCTCGGCGCCCTCGTTGCGCGAGCCCACCACAATTTCCTGGTGGTCTTTCAGGTATTTCTTGGCCACGCGCTCCACGTCGCGACTCATCGTGGCTGAGAACATCAGCGTGTTGTGGTCTTCGGGCAGCGAATCGAAAATCTCCTCGATAGCCTCCGAGAAGCCCATGTTCAGCATCTCGTCGGCCTCGTCGAGCACGATGTTCCGCACCTCGTCGAGCTTGGCATAGCCACGGTTTTTCAGGTCAATGAGTCGGCCCGGCGTGGCCACAATGATCTGCACGCCCTTGCGCAGGGCACGCATCTGCTGTTCGATGGCCGCACCGCCATAGACAGCCTCGATGTGGATGCCCTCCATGTACTTGGAGAAGTCGCGCAGGTCGTCGGCAATCTGCAGACAGAGCTCGCGCGTCGGTGAGAGGACCAACGCATGGGGAAGGCCTCTTCCCACCTCGCCTGGCTGGAGCTGTGCAAAGGGGGCTATTCGCTGCAGGAGCGGAATGCCAAAAGCGGCGGTCTTTCCTGTTCCTGTCTGTGCCAGGGCGATGGTGTCGCGGCGGCTTTCCAACAGTGTCGGTATTACTTTCTCTTGCACAGGCATGGGCTGCACAAATCCCATTTCTTCGATGGCGCGACGTATTTCTTCGCAGACACCCAGTTCTTCAAATGTTCTCATATTTAGTGATTTGTGTGCAAAGATACGAAAAAACGAGTGCAGAACAAAATAAATCATTTATTTTTTATGCCGGGACGGAGAAGTATCCTTGAGCCAAGCGAAAAACCAAGCCAACTTGCTGCCAAAGAAGATAGCGAAAGCTCCGGATAACACCGTGCACCTTGTGACCCTTGAAAAGTTATTTTTTTTGCATAATCTACTTTCTTCGAAAAAAAAGGATGCAGTTTTCATTTTATTTGCTATCTTTGCAAACAGAAGGATGCGATATTAATTCGATTGATAATTGTAAATAAATTACTACCTTTGTGGAATGAAACTTATGACACCGAGAATATTATGCAGCGCATTGCTGGCTATGGTGGCACTTGTCTGCCATACAAGGGTTTATGACGTGAAGGATTTTGGAGCAAAGGGTGATGGCAAGACGCTTGACCATGTGGCTATCAATACGGCTATTGAGACTGCCACGTCTAACGGCGGCGGGCAGGTGGTGCTTCCTGCGGGCACTTATCTGTGTGGCAGTATCCGGATGAAGAGTAATATAGACCTTCACCTGATGGCCGGGGCTAAGATTCTGGCTGCGCCTGCCAGCATGAAAGTCTACGATGAGAGCGAGTCGTTCGGTGGGTTCCCTGAGTATCAGGATGGTGGACATACCTTTTTTCGCAACTCCCTGATATGGGCAGAGGGTCAGCATAATATCAGCATTACGGGAAATGGTATGATAGACGGCGAGGGGCTGACAAAGCGCGACACGGAGAAGGGTGGCAACGTGCAGGGAGGCAGCATAGGAACTGGCGATAAGGCAATAGCGCTGAAGCTATGCCGCAATGTGATTATCCGAGATATTACGATTTTTCGTGGTGGGCATTTCGCCATCATCATCACAGGCTGCGATATTGGCACGATAGACAATGTAACCATTGACACTAACCGAGATGGCATAGACATAGACTGTTGTAAGTATTTCACCGTGAGCAATACGAAGGTGAATACGCCCAGCGATGATGCTATAGTGCTGAAGAGTTCCTATGCCCTGAAAAGGGCTGTGCCATGTGAGCATATCCTTGTGACCAATTGTATAGTTACAGGCTATAAGCTCGGAACGTTCCTTGATGGCACCTATGTGCCGGAGAAGGTGAACTGGGTATGCGGGCGAATCAAGCTGGGTACGGAGTCTAATGGCGGCTATCGCAACATCACGATATCGAACTGCACCTGCATGTGGAGCAGCGGACTGGCCTTTGAGGAGGTTGATCAGGGGAAGATGGAGAATATCGTGGTTAATAATATTTCGCTGAGCCATGTTCACCATTATCCTATCTATATCACTACGGGTTGCCGTAATCGCGGTCCGAAGGAGGTGACACGACCATCGTCTGCACGTGACATATATATCAATAATGTAGTTGCCGACGATTGCGATTCGCTGGCAGGCATTATCATCACGGGTATGGAGGGTGAGCCTATACGCAATGTCTCTCTGACCAACATACGCATACAGTATCGTGGCGGCGGCAAAAAGGTGGACAAGCCATACCGCGAGCAGGGCACTAACTATCCCGAGCCCCGCTGGGCTGGTCCCACACCGGCATACGGCCTCTTTGCCCGCCATGTGGATGGGCTGTACATGCACAACGTGGAGTTTGAACTGATGCGCCCCGATGAGCGACCTGACATCATACTGGAGGACGTGAAGAAGAAATAGTTCCACCAAATTGAACGCGCGCACTTGTGCCGGACTAAGCGCACATTCAGGACTTCCTGATCAGGAAATTGGAACGTGAAGGGAATAAACTTAAGAAATCTTCAATGTCCTCTTCCGAAATATCTTATTTCAGGAAATCCTCGCGCATAGGTGTGAAGGTTTCACACCTGAGGGTCTGCTTAAACTGGATGGTTATGCAGAACGATTCATTAGTGGGAAGTTGGTTTACCAACGATTTTCACCGCAAGAACAGCATGGCTGCTCAGCGGGAGGTTCAACAAATGTCATTGCATCCCTGCTCGCGGGAACAGAAGCTTATAGTTTAATCCATAGAAATAAACATTTTGGGGGTATAGACGGCATTTTGAACACTTCGTTGTAAGGATAACATATAAGTGTCGCCGACAATAAGTAAAGAGGCCATCCGGCAAAAATAATGGCTGTCCTTTGGTTGATTCAGAATAAATGATTAATTTTGCCCATACAATCAAATTCAAATCCATGAGTAAACTATGCGTTTTTTGTTCGGCCAATCAGCAGATTGACCATGATTTTTTTGAGGAAGCAAGGAAATTGGGCCGCTGGGCCGCTGCCGAGGGACATACCATCGTTTTCGGCGGACACGATGCTGGACTGATGCACAGTGTGAGCAAGGCGGCCAAGCAGGCAGGGGGAATGGTCATCGGCATTGTGCCCCGAAAGATTGAGGAGATGGGACGGCTCAGCCCATGGCTCGACGTGCATATCCCCACCGACAACCTGACCGACCGCAAGGATCTGATGATGGCACAGGGCGATGCGTTCATCGTGATGCCCGGGGGCATCGGCACACTCGACGAGCTGTTCACCGTAGTGGCTGCCCTGACACTCGACTACCACCAAAAGCCCGTCATTCTTTGGAACATGAAGGGCTTCTGGGATTCGCTCATTGCCTGCCTCGACGACCTGCATTCAAAGGGTGTCACCCGCAAGGACTGGCACACCTACATAAAAATAGCCACCACCCTTGAAGAGGTGGCGGCCATCGTAAAAGGTTGCAGCCAGTAGCTCCTTATCCTAACAGCGCCTCGGCCATCTGCCGGCCTAAGGCTTCGCACTGTGCAATGGTGTCGGCATTGAGAGCCTGCTTGATTTCGACGGGCGTGCCTACCGTCTCGTAGTGCAGCTTCTCGTCGTTCCATTTCTGAATCTCGCTGACGGCCTTCGAAGCCCAGCTGAAGGAGCCGAACCATCCGAACAGACGGCCCTTGATGTCCTTCTGCGACAGCTCGTCGAGCAGCACGTTCATCTCATGGTAAAGCCCTGTGTTGTAGGTGGGAGCACCCACGATGAGTCCCTTGTAGCGGAACAGGTCGCGAATGATGTAGCTATGATGGGTCTTCGAGACGTTGTACATCACGATATTCTTCAGTCCGGCCTGTGCGGCAGCGCGGGCAATGACCTCGGCGGCACGCTCGGTGTTGCCGTACATGGTGCCGTAGCAGATCACCAGACCCGGCTCCGTCTCGTACTTTGAAAGACGGTCGTAGATGCCAATGACTTTCTCCACATGCTCATGCCACACAGGGCCGTGGGTAGAACAGATATAGTCGACCTTCACGCCGGCCAGCTTCTTCAGTGCCATCTGCACGGGCGTTCCGTATTTGCCCACGATGTTCGAGTAGTAGCGCACCATCTCCAACCAGAACACGTCGCAGTTCATCTGCTCGTCGACGTAAGCGCCATTGAGCGCGCCGAAGCAGCCGAAGGCATCGCCGCTAAAGAGAGTGGTGGTTGGTTCTGTTTGTTGCGACTGAGTCGCAACATACGGGGCACAGAGGGTCATCATGGTCTCTGGCCAGTGGACCATGGGGGTGAGCACGAACTGCAGCTCATGGCCGCCCAATGAGAGCTTGTCGCCGTTCTTCACCTCCTTCAGGCCCGTGGTCAGCTTATAGAAACCGGCCATCATGTCGAAGGTCTTCTTGTTGCCGATGATCTCAATGTTGGGATAGAACTGGCGCAGCAGAGCCAGCGAGCCGCTATGGTCAGGCTCCATGTGGTTCACCACCACATAGTCGATGGGACGGTCGCCAATCACTTCACGGATATTCTCAAGGAACGGCATGAAGAAGTCCACTTCGACGGTATCGATGAGGCATACTTTTTCGTCGTTAATCAGATAGGCATTGTAGCTCACACCGTTGGGCAGAGGCCAAAGACCCTCGAAGAGTGTCTTGTTGCGGTCGTTCACTCCAACATAGAAAATGTTTTTGGTTATTTCTTTCATAATATTGTTGATTGTTTTTGCTTACATGAAATGCGCCTGTTCAAACCCACCTCCCTCTTCGCTCGTCTGGAGACCGCTTTTCAGGGTGGCTAAAGATTGCCCGAAATCACGCGAGATATAGTTGTTCAGGCTCTGACAGACGTTGGCCGAGAAGCAGAGACCCCAGTTGATGAGGTTGTCCCACTGCGTTTCGGTGAGACTGTTGCGAATCATGTCATAAGTGATGCCCTCGCGAATGAGACCATAGACGAAGCCTGCATTGAAGCTGTCGCCAGCACCTATTGAGCTGACAACCTCCCCTTCGGTGAGCACCGGGTATTGACGGGCAAAACCGTTCTCGGCCCGCACCTCGACGGGCTGCGCCCCACGGGTGTAGATGAACTTCTTGGTATAGAACGATATTTCGGAACGATAGACCGAATCGGCATCCTTCTTCTTGTACATGATCTCAAAGTCCTCGTTCGAGCCGCGCACGATGTCGGCAAGCTCCAAGTTCTCGATGATGTTGGGCGTTACGCGCATCAGGTCGTTCTTGTGCGAGGCGCGGTAGTTCAGATCATAATAGAGGATGGCCCCTCGCTGATGGGCATACTCCAAGAAACCCGCCACCTGTGGGCGCACCACGGGATTGATGGCAAAGAAGGAACCGAAGACCACCACGTCGTCCTCGTTGATTTCCGGATAGACGAAGTCGAGCTGGTCGTGGGGATGGTCTTTGTAGAACAGATACTCGGCATTGTTCTGCTCGTCGAGGAAGGCTAAGGAAATCGGTGATTTCGAGTCGGGGAAGACACAGACAGCCGAGTCGTCGACCCCGTTCTCGCGCAGAAAGCGTTTCACCCACTGCCCCACCCGGTCGTTGCCGGTTTCACTGATGAAGGAAGACGGCACTCCTGCACGTCCCAAAGATATGATTGCATTGAAGGCGGAACCGCCGGGGACAGCCTGTAGCGGTTGTTCGCCCTTGAAAATAATATCGAGTACGGTCTCGCCAATACCTATTACACGTCGCATGATTTAACTATAATATTTGCTTTTTCCATTTGCAAAAGTACGAATAAGGTTGTGAATTACCAAATTTTAATGTAAGAAACGCCCTTATTTTATTATTTTTCCATATCTTTGCAAACTGAAACAAACAGAAAACAACTACATCCTATTGTTCTGAACTTCTAAAATAAAAACAATATGAGAAAACTACTTACACTACTACTTATGTCTGCCATGCCTTTTACTGGTTTGATGGCTCAGGAAATTGAAGTCACGGCAACGCAGGCCAAATCAATGTACAAGAACACCACGAAGAAGCGCATCAGCGTGCATGACCCGTCGGTGGTCTGGGAACCGAAATCGAAACGTTATTACATTTTCGGCACTCATGTCGGCGGAGCCTATACCACTGACTTGCAGAACTGGACCGGCTTCACGCAGACTTGGAAGTCGGGCAACGTGGCTACCGAGTTCACCGTGCCTGCCGTGAAGAAGGTGAAGAAGGGCGGCGTGGAAGTGGACTTTCCGCAGTTCAACGCCATGGAATGGGGAAACCATACGGAAGCCGACATTCATGGAAACCTGTGGGCTCCCGACGTGATCTGGAACCCCACGATGCAGAAGTGGTGCCAGTATCTGAGCGTGAACGGTGACAACTGGTATTCGAGCATCGTGCTGCTCACCAGCGACAACATCCAGGGCCCCTACGAATATCAGGGTCCCGTGGTGATCAGCGGTTTCTACAACAGCTCGCACTCTTATAAGAAGACCGATCTGGAGCTTGTGCTTGGCACACAAGCATCGCTGCCCTCACGCTATAACGTAGGCAGCGGATGGGGCAAGCGTTATCCCAACAATATCGACCCTTGCGTGTTCTATGACGAGGAGGGTAAGCTCTGGATAGTCTATGGCTCATGGAGCGGCGGCATCTGGATGCTCGAACTCGACGAGGAGACGGGCCTACGCGACTACGACGTAACCTATACCTTAGTGGGCAGCGGCGACGGCATCACCACCGACCCCTACTTCGGCAAGAAGGTGGCCGGCGGCTACTATGTGTCGGGCGAGGCTCCCTATATTGAGCATATCGGCAACTACTACTATCTCTTCGTGAGCTATGGCAACTTCACCGCCGGCGGTCGCGACGACAGGAACAATCCTGTGGGTGGCTATCAGATGCGCCTGTTCCGCTCTGAGAAACCCGACGGCCCTTATAAGGATGCCAACGGTACCAGTGCCATCTTCAACAGCTATGTACTGAACTACGGCAACGGTAGCGACACGCGCGGCGTGAAGGTGATGGGACCTTACGACCATTGGGGCTTCATGTCGGAGGGAAACAACAAGGAAGGCGAGTTGTCGCAGGGTCACAATTCGATCATCGCCGCCGAGGACGGGCGTACCTATCTGGTCTACCACACCCGTTTCAATGTGGGCATGGTGTATGATGCCATCCAGCAGAAGGATGTGGTCTATGAGGGCCATGCCGTGCGTGTCCACCAGATGTTCCTTACCGAGAACGGCTGGTTGGTGGCTTCGCCCTTCGAGTATAATGGCGAGACACTGACCGACCAGGAGTTGGCCACCACGCAGAATGTGGCCGACAGCGACATTCCCGGCGACTATTATTTCCTCTTCCACAAATACAAGAACGACATTGCCAACTTCGAGACCGTGGAGCCGGTGACGGTCACGCTGACGGCCGACGGCAAGGTGACGGGTACCTATAAGGGCACTTGGAGCGTTACGCCGGGCACGAGCTATCTGAAGTTAGTGCTGAACTCCACCACCTACAACGGTGTGATCTTTGAACAGCAGATGGACGGCAAGAGCATTAAGACCGTGTCGTTCTCGGCCTTGGCCAAGACGGGTGTCAACGTGTGGGGCTACAAGTACCGCGACGACTACTCCATTGCCTGGCAGCTGAACAACCAGACCCTGCCGCTCAGCAACGGACAGCGCGTCACGAAGAACATCGATCTCTACAGCATTGACCAACATGTGACCAACGTGGCACTGACTTGGACGAGTGACCAACCTGGGGTGATTTCGGAATACGGCAAATACTATCCCGTCGGTTTGGAGGAGAACACCACTGTGAATCTCACCGCCCGTGCGCAGGCAGGCCGCTATTTCTGGGAACAGGTGTTCAAGGTGACAGCACAGTCGGAAGAAAACTCCAAGACTTCGACTGCCACCTGGGCCGACGGCATGCTGGCCCACTATGAGTTCGACGATGCCGAACTGACCAACACGCTGAACACTGCCGAGAAAGCGCAGCTGCTGAAGAACGGAACCGCCAAGATTCCTACGCTCGACGAAGGTGACAACCTGCGCAACGGCAACGTGGTACATACCGCCTTTGGTGCCAACGGCAAGGAGAGCTACGTAGCCATGCCCAACCCGCTGAAAGGCAAGACACTGGAGAAAGGTGCCACCCTCTCGTTCTTCGTGAAGCTCACCGACAGCAACCTTTGGGATGCCCTCTTCGGCATGACCGACGGCAAAGCCCGTCTCTACATGACCGGCAACCTCTATGTGGGCTTCAACGACGGTGAGGAGGATCCCAACTATATTGACATCAACCATCCGTCGACCGTCACCAACGACAACCTCACCAATAGCCGCTGGCACCAGGTGACCATCACCATCGACCGCAGTGTCAACTCGTCTTCGGGTGGCGTGACCATCTATGTCGACGGCACACAGCACAAGAACGACCGCTACAAGGAGAGCCTGAACGGCAAGACGGCAACAACCCGGCAGGGCTTCGACTACGGTCTGCTGCTCAACCTCATGACCTCCTGCGACCAGATCATGCTCGGCAACGGCTCGTTCTGGGGCTCGCCCGATGCCTGCTTCGACGATGTCATTGTCTACGACCGCGTGCTCTCTTCGCTCGAGATCATGGCCCTGAACCAGATGGTGAACCGCTCGAACGAAAGAGGCAGTGTCAATGCCATCCACGACATCACGCCTACTTCCACCTGTCAGGACGACCGCATCTACGACCTCTCAGGCCGTCGCGTCACGGTGCTCCGTCCCGGTCTCTATATCAAGAACGGCAAGAAGTACATCATCAGGTAATTACTATCACGTCATAACAGTAATCATAGAAAATCCCCAAAACAATGATTCATAATCGTTTTCATTCATGGACGCTTGCCTTACTGATTCTTATGGCAGGAGTGCAGCCCATAGTGGCCACAGACGACACGCCCGTCGACCAAACCAGTCTGATTCAGAATCCCTCGTTCGAGCAGAACGGCACCGAGGGCTGGACGGTGAGCAACATGAACACGCAGAGCAACAGCGTGTTTTCGAGAAAGAAAGGCACCTACTATCTGGAAAGCTGGGTCAGCATCGGCCAGGCTATCGGTAATGCGTCGGTGACGCAAACGCTGAAGGACCTGCCTCGCGGCAACTACCGCCTGCAGGCTTCGGCCCTGCACATCCAGCAGAGCGGCAGCGGCAGCACTGTGAACAAGGGCACTGCCCAGACGGGAGCCTGGATCATTGCCGGAACGGCACGCACCGAGGTGACGGCCATGAAGCAATACACCGTTTCGTTTGCCGCACTCGACGAGAAGAACAACATCGAGATCGGCCTGCTTGCCGAGAATGCCACGGGCAACTATCTCTGCGTGGACAATTTCACCCTGCAATACATGGGTGAGGTGACACTGACCGCCTTTGCCGAAGAACTGCAGCGATTAGTAAGTCAGGGACAGGAACTCTTGGACAAGGGCATTCAGACCACTGTCGCCGAAACACTCTCTGCCGCCATCACCGCGGCCGACACCGCCCTGCAAGGCACACACATCGATGGTGAAGGCCAGACCGTCTACGACGAGACTGCCCTCACCGAAGCCCGCCAGCAACTGCTGCAGGCCATCGAGGCTGCAAAGGCTTCGCGCGAACGCTACGACAACCTGCAACTGCGCATCGACTACGGCCAGACGGTCGTCGGCTGGTGGAAGGACACCGAGAGCAAGGCGCAGGCAGTGGCCAACCTGACGGCGGCCATCGAGACGGCCCAGGAAAAGATGACCGACTACACGCTGACCGACACCCAACTGCGATCGGCGCTCGCCACGCTGAACAACAAGATTACTGCCGTCGACAAGAAAATCTATTGCAGTGGCAGTGCCTGCGGCAGCGATGCCGACCTGAGGAAGCCGACCAGCCAATGGTGCTACGACCGCAGCCTGCAGTCGAAGCACTGGATTCTGTTCTGGGAAGCAGGCTACGGCCTGTCGGCCCCTGCCGTGGTGCCAGGCATCCTCAGCACCGCCGACAAGATTTTCGAGTTCTATGCCGACAGCCTGAAATACATTACCATCAACCAAGGCAAGTCGAAGACCGACACCTACAAGATGATTATCCGCCTGCGCCACACCACCGACTGGGAGGCCAGCGGCAGCGGCATCGACGACCAGATCGGCCTGCTCACCCTCTCGAACGGTGCCCACACCTCGCGCAACGGCCAGACCGTGGCCCACGAGATTGGCCACTGCTTCCAATACCAGACCCACTGCGACAACGGCAACAAGAACGGATGGATGTACAACTGGGGCAACTCCACGCTCAATGTGTTCTGGGAGATGTGCGCACAGTGGCAGGCCTATAAGTTCTATCCCGACATGCAGTTCAACAACGAGTGGCTCACCAACACCCTCAACGGCCTGCACCGCCATCCGCTCGCTGTCAACTTGCGCTACAACAACTACTTCATCCAGGACTACTTCTGCCACAAGCACGGCATGGACTTCCTCGGCCAGATGTGGAACAAGTCGAGAAGCCCCGAAGACCCCCTGCAGGCCTACATGCGCCTGACCATGACCGGCACCACGGCACAGAAGCTGAACCAGCTGAACGAGGAGATGTGGGAATACGGTGCGCGCATGACGACCTTCGACATGGATCCCATCCGCACCCGTGGCAAGTCGACCATCAACAAGCGCACGCAGACGGCACTCACCAATGCCGGCGACGGCTTCTGGCGACCCACGGCAGACAACTGCATCGAGAACTTCGGCAACAATGCCATCCGTCTGAACGTGCCTTCCACGGCCAAGACCGTCTATGCCGAACTTATCGGTGAGGCTGGCAAGACTGGCTACACCACTTTTAATAAAGGAAAGGCCGGATGGAAGTTCGGCTTCGTGGCCTTGCAGAGAGACGGCACGCGCGTCTATAGCGAAATCGGTTCGGCCACCCACAAGGACTCTGTGGCCATCGTGGCCTTCGACTATCCCGGCAACTGTTCCAATCTCTGGTTGGTGGTGAGCGGCGCGCCCACTTCCTACTGGACCCGCGACTGGCTGAGCTGGGACGGCGAGAGCACCGCCGAGCAGTGGCCCTACCGCGTAAAGCTCTACCAGACCAACGTCTACGGCAAGCCCAACAACAACACCGTGCCTTCTGGCATCGACGACATCGTGGCATCAGGCCGCCAGCCGTCAGCCCCCAATGCCGTCTATTCCGTCACCGGCCAACTGCTTCGTCGCGGCACCACCTCCCTCGAAGGGCTGCCCCACGGCATCTACATCGTCGGTGGCCGCAAGGTGTGGGTGAAGTAAAGCGAAAAAATCCAGTCATGGAAACAAGAGTATTACACGAGATTGCGCCGTTGGGCGAGAATGATTTCATGTATGTGGCCGACCGCCACAAGAAAGAGTTCGACTATCCCATCCACTGTCACGACGTGATGGAACTGAACTTCGTGTCAGGCGCTGCCGGTGCGCGTCGCATTGTCGGCGACTCAAGCGAGGTGATTGGCGACTTGGATCTCGTACTCATCACCAGCAGCAACCTGGAACATGTCTGGGAACAGCACGAATGCAAGAGCAACGACATACACGAAATCACCGTCCAGTTCTACATTCCCTTTGAAGACGAGAAACAGCCCTTCCGCACCAACCCATACACCTCTATCTATAAGATGATGCAGAGGGCCAAGCACGGACTGGCTTTCCCCATGGAGGCATCGCTCTCGGTCTATCATCTGCTGAAAGAGCTTTCACGCGACCACGAAAGTTTCCATTCCGTACAACGTTTTTTTGAGGTGCTTTACGAACTGGCGAAGTATAACGATGCGCGCGAACTGGCCACCTCGTCGTTTGCCAAAGTCGAAGTGAGCAGCGAGTCGCGCCGCGTGCTGAAAGTGAAAGACTACATCAACACCCACTACAAGGACGAGATACGCTTGGACGACCTTGCACAGTTAGTGGGCATGACCCCCACGGCCTTCTCGCGTTTCTTCCGTCTACGCACGGGCAAGGCTCTGAGTGAGTATATCGTAGATGTGCGCTTGGGCAACGCCGCACGCCGATTGGTCAACACCACCGACTCTGTCTCTGAGATCTGCTATACCTGCGGCTTCAACACACTCTCCAACTTCAACCGTCTGTTCCGCAAACGTAAGGGATGCAATCCCACGGAGTTCCGGGAGAAATACCAGAAAACCAAAATCATTATCTGACACAAGCCGACTCTTTCGCAGCATTCCCACAACCATTGTAAATATATAAATACGAACGTACGCACGTTCGTATTTTTTTGTTTTGGCCATTCATGTTGGCCCGTTACAAAGTCGACGAGTTTGTGCCACAAAGTCGACGAGTTTGTGCCACAAAGTCGACGAGTTTGTAACTTTGTTTTCCATCATCCGTTTTCCGGTTCCCCATTTATGACGACACGGCCAACGCTCTGTGTCGGTATCAGACAAAATAGAGGTAAGGCAGCAGGCGGATTTCGCATACCTTTGCAGCCAAATTCAAATTACAACCCATTTTATCCAAAAAACAAAGCGTATGAAAAAAATCATTCTATTCCTTCTCGGTCTGTCTGCCTTGTTCGTGCAGACAGCTAACGCCGAGACCGTGTTCAGCGGCGAGCACGCTGTGCGCAGCTGGGATGCCCAGCAACTACCCGTAGGCGATTATCCCGTCTTGTCCAAGGCCAGTGCAGGCGATGTGATTGCCGTAACCATCAGCGAATCTGGCGGCAATGGCCGCGTGACGTTGCAGGACAACTCATGGAGCGGCTTTGCCGACGCATACAACTGTGCCGACGGCCGCCATTACTTTGTGCTCTCTGAGACCGATGCCGCCACAGTTGCTGCAAACGGCCTCATCGTCACTGGCGAGAATTACACACTGACCTGTGTGGAACTGCTCTACAAGCAGACACTCTGGGAAGGCACCGTCGACGACAACAGCGGCTGGGGTCAGAGCGACGCGATTGATAACAGCATCTTTGCCGGACTGACGGCAGGCGACGTGCTGGGCATCGGCGTGACCGCCATCAACGACGGTGCGACGTATCATCAGACGGCCATCCGCGTGGACTATACCACCAACATCATTGAGGGCAGCACCAGCGAGGCCAAGACCTTGCTCTACGAGCTGACTGCCGACCAGGTGACAAAGCTACAGACAAAGACCATCAACGTGATTGCGCAGTATCTGTGCGTATCAGCCCTCTACACTTGGACTGACGAACAGCCGGGTGAAGAAGACGGCGACGTGACGGAACTTTGGAACGGTTCGACAGCATTGGGCGACTGGGGCAATTTCGAGAGTCTTCGCTATGACGGCAAAGGCGAACTGGCCCATGTGAAGGTTGGCGATGCTATCCGCGTGACATTTACCAATGCCGCTGAAGGCTGGCAGGTCTACGTCTGCGATGCGTCAAGCTATAGTGAATTCAGTGGTGGTTATTTCTCGGGCGAAGCACAGGACGAAGCACAGTCGGTGGTCTTCACGGTAACCTCTGCCACCATTCTCGAAGCCATTTGTGACCGGGGTATCGTGGTCAAGGGCAAACTGGTCACGCTGACCAAGATCGAGCTAATCACCTACGATACCAGCTATGATGCCGTGGCCGTCAGCATCGGCACAGAGGGAATTGCCACCTGGAGCAGCTCAAAGAAACTCGACTTCAGCCAATCGGGTATCACCGCCTACTACGCCTCCCGTGTAAGCACAGGTGTGGTCTACCTGACTTCAGCCACAACCACTTGGGGCTACCAAGGCTACATTATAAGAGGAGCCGCAGGCACCTACGATGTGCCCGTAACCGACGATGCCGAATATCCCGAAACCAACTATCTGAAAGCCACAAGCGACTATGCCGCTGACATTGCCGCCTCTGAAGAAGGCACCTGGCACTACATCTTCGCCAAGAAAAACGACAACAGCGAGTATGGGTTCTATAAACTCACGACCAGCCACACACTGGCTGCCCATAAAGCCTATTTGGAGACGAGTACCGACATCGCACCTGCCACGCAGCATGCACGCATTGCCTTTGTTTTTGAAGAAGACGCAACAGGCATCACCCATCTCAACCATTCAGCGCATCAAGGCCGCGACATCTTCGACCTGCAAGGCCGGAGAGTATCAGGCAAACCAAGCAAAGGCCTGTACATCGTCAATGGCAAAAAGACAGTGTTAAATTGAATCATCAACAAAAACAAACATTCTATCTATATGAAAAAAATATATATCAAACCCAGCACCGACGAGTTCGTCACATCGACAATTTACACGCTGCTCACGGCCAGCCATGAGATTGCTGTGCATGAAGATGAGTACAACGATGAGGAAATGACAGACCTGTCACGCTCTTATAACGGCCTGAATTTTTGGGACGATGAAGAATAATAAATAGTTTTAGTTAGTTACCGTATTTATCATTGCAATATTCTTGCAAGATGAAATACTTTTGGGACAGGCCGCATCTGTGACAGACACGGCCTGTTTTTTGTGTATGGAAGTGTCGGCAAGTGACAAGAAAGTGTTATCGCACTTCCATAATTTGTATTATCTTTGCAAACGGATTCTCTCATCAAAAAAAACTAAAACATACTTACTCATGAAGACTGTGTATCTTTTGGCCGTCGTCTCGTTGCTGCTCGGCTGCGGCAACGAATCTGAGGCCGAGCCAAGAACGGAAACGCAAATCACCCCATCTCCCACGACCACTCAGGAGGGTATCAGTACCACTCCCGTCAACCCGAACGCCACGACTCCCACCAAGCAGCTCTATGCCAAACTGCTCAACCTCTATGGCAAGAAAGCACTCTCGGGCGTGGTGGCCAACGTCGACTGGAACATCCGCGAAGCCGAGAATGTGCATGAATGGACTGGCAAGTGGCCAGTCATCAACGTGTTCGACTTTATCAACATCCACGCCTCGAAAGATGTCAATCCGCAGGGATGGCTCGACTATTCGGACATGACGCATGTAGACCAATGGCAACAGTTGGGCGGCATCGTCGGCTGTATGTGGCACTGGCAGGTGAAAGCCAACAACGGCACGGACATGACCTGTTCACCCGGCGAGAACCCCGGTGAGACAAGCTTCGACCCTTCGAAGGTCTATGAGAATGGCACAGCAGAGAACAAGCAGGCTATTCACGATGTCGACCAAGTGGCAGGCTATCTGAAGAAGATGCAGGCCAAAGGCATTCCCGTAATTTGGCGGCCATTGCATGAGGCAGCAGGCAACACCTATGAGTTCGAGGGTGGCGGTGCATGGTTCTGGTGGGGTTCCAAAGGCCCCGAAGCCTATAAAAAGCTATGGCGATGGATGTACGAACGTTTGGTCAGCTTCCACCACCTGAACAACCTGATTTGGGTATGGACGGCACAGACGGGCGACGACGACTGGTATCCTGGCGACGATGTGGTGGATATAGTAGGCCGCGATAATTATGCCGCCCTTCAGTATCCGCTCATGAAGGAGTTCAAGCAGCTCTCAGAAGAATACCCCACAAAGATGATCACTTTGGCCGAATGCGGCAATGGCGATGAAGTGCATATCTCCCTTTGGTCGAAAATCTGGACACAAGGCTCACGCTGGTCGTGGTTCATGACGTGGTACGACTACAACTACAACGAGGGTACGAGCGATGAACACCAGTTTGCCGGTCCCGAATGGTGGAAGGATGCCTTCGACAGCGGTACGGTTCTCGACCGCGAAGCGTGGAAATCAATGAAATAAAAAGGAAAAGTCATGAAAAGATTAGTAATATTATTCCTTTCTCTGGCTTTCTTTCTTGGGGTGAATGCCGATGAGCGTACCATTCTTCTCGGACCGAAGACCATTGGCCCGGGGTGGAAAGACAATATCCTGTTGGAGGCACGCCATTTCGAGAAGGCCAAGGCAGGCGACATCGTCACCGTCTATCATGACAATGCCAAGCGCACGGCACAGGCCGCCTTCCAGGATCCAAAGGACTGGCAGGGCGTGGCCCCTGAATATGGATGTTTCAACGTGGGTGGCCCCTTCCGCATGACACTCTCAGACGAGATACTGGCAAAGTTGCGCGAGCGCGGCTGCTATATCGGTGGTCACGACTACCGTATCTTACGTGTCACGCTAACTCCCGGCGAGGAGTTCGTGGAGAAGATTGTATGGCGCGGCCCTGCCAAGCAGATGAAGAGCGACTGGAGTGTCAGCGCCGAACTGCCTGCGTCCTGCTTCAAGACGTTGAAAGTGGGCGACGGTCTGGTGCTCCATGCTTCTCGTGTAGAGGAAGGCGCTGCCGCCAAAATCATGGACTTCACATGGAATGTGCTTGAAAAGGCTACCGACGGCATCCCCGTTGGGCCTACGGGTTGTACCTATTATATGAATGATGACGCCCCGCTGCTGAAACTACAGTTGGCTGGCAAGGACAATCCTGCTGCCCTGCGCATCGGTGGCAAGGGCTATCGCCTCGACAAGGTGGGCATCGTTTCATTCATCGGCCAGCGCAGTGAAGACCTGACCGATGTACAGCGTGCCCCCAAAGAATACAAGTTGCAACCCGGCGAACTGTTTCACGGCGAAAAACGCTTCCCCAACGACTGGAGCGGCAATCTGCGACTCACCGCAGAACCCTTTCAGGAGTGTACAGAGAATGATGTGCTGATTATCCACTACAGCCTCACCCCCGGCCCCTCTCTCGGGGGAGAGGCTTTAATGTCGTTCCGCGAGAACAAAGGAAAATGGTATGACATCACTGGAGCGAAAGAGCCCGTATGGTATAAACTCGACGGCAACGATGTGGTGCTCACCTTCGACAATCCCATGCTCCTCGACCACCTGAAGACAACAGGTCTTGTGGTCACCGGTTTAGGCTTTACCCTTACGAAAATTGAACTCATATCTGTACAATAACTAAAAACATATCAATATGCAAAAATGGATTTTATTCTGCCTCCTGCTCGCATGCAGCATGGGAGTTGAGGCGCAGACAAAAATCACGGGTCGGGTGCTCGACGGAGCCAATCCTGGCGAGACACTCATCGGTGCCAGCGTAAAGGTGCCGGGAACGAGCATCGGAACGATTAGTGACCTTGATGGAAATTTCCAGTTTGAGTTGCCCGAAGGCAAGTTCATCATTCAGGTGTCGATGATTGGCTACAAGACACAGGTGGTGAACGTGAAAGGCAAGACCACCATTGAAGTGACACTACAGGAAGATGCAGGGCTGATGGAAGAGGTGGTCGTGGTGGGCTACGGTACGATGAAGAAGCGCGACCTCACGGGAACCGTCTCTCAGATCAAAGGCGACGACCTGCGTGCTGGCGGTGCCACCGACGTGGCCCATGGTCTGCAGGGCAAGATTGCCGGTGTGCAGGTGCAGCAGAGCGACGGCTCGCCCGGTGCCGGGGTGAGCATCACCGTGCGCGGTGCCAACTCGTTCACCACGTCATCACAGCCATTGTATATCGTCGACGGTATACCCTTCGGCACCGACCCGAACGGTACGCCGACGAGCGATGCCAACAGCGGTAACAACCAGCAGACATCGCCCCTGCAGATGCTCAATCCCAACGACATCGAGAAGATTGAGGTGCTGAAGGATGCCTCAGCTACCGCCATCTACGGTAGTCGCGGTGCCAACGGTGTGGTCATCATCACCACTCGCAAGGGACAGACGGGCAAGCCGAAGGTGGAGGCCGGTATGAAATGGACAGTACAGCACATCGGTCGCCGCGTGAAGACGCTCAACCCCTACACCTATGCCCTCTACCAGAACGAGGCCAACGAGAACAGCCTGTATTATGAGAACGGCACACAGCGTAATCCCTATCGTGGCGAGTGGGAATACCCCTATACGGGCGGCTCGTTCATCTATACGCAGGGCAAATACAATCCTTCGCCCGAAGACTTCCTCAGTCCTGGTCAGCGCACGGACGAATATGGCAATGTGGACGTGGTGGAGGGTGCCGACTGGCAGGACGAAATCTACCAAACGGGCTGGCAACAGGAATACAATGCCAGCGTGAGCGGTGGCTCCAACGAGGGGTGGTATGCCTTTTCCGGAAGCTATACCAAACAGGACGGCATTATCAAGAACACGGGTTATGAGCGCTACGGTCTGAGCATCAACATTGCCCGTCACATCACCAACTGGCTTGAGATAGGCACGAGCAGCCATTTTACCAACGCTACGACCGATTTCCAACGCACAAACTCCGAGAATACGGGCATCATCCGCTCGGCCCTCATCTTCCCGCCCACGGTGAAAGAAGAAAGCGATGCCACCGACTGGCTGGCCGCCAACCCGGCAAACTATGTGAACGGTGCCACCGACCAACTGAAACAGATCTCATGGTTCTCGTCGAGCTATGCCGAAGCGCAGATTACGCCGTGGCTGAAGTTCCGTCAGAACCTCGGTCTGGGCTATAACGACGGGCATCGCAATACTTATTACAGCCGTCTTTGCCAAGAGGGAAAGAGTCCCATCAACGGCAAGGCGGGTAAGGCCACGAACACGTGGAAGAGTTTTACCAGCGAGAGTCTGCTCACCCTTGACAAGACCTTCGGCATCCATAAGCTGAACGCCGTGGCAGGCATTACTTTTGAAAGCGGACGCGGCGAGAGCCAGAGCATGACAGCCACTAACTTCCCCAACGACCTGACGAAGGGTGCCGACATCTCGATGGCTCTCGACCGTCCTACGGTGAAGAGCGACCCGGAGACGAAGATGAACCTTGAGTCGTTTCTTGCCCGTGTCAACTATACCTTATTAGACAAGTATCTCTTCACCGCATCGGTGCGTACTGACGGTTCATCGGCCTTCCAGGAGAACAAGAAGTGGGCCACGTTCCTTAGTGGTGCCTTTGCGTGGCGTGCCATCGATGAGACTTTTATCCAAGACCTGAACTTCTTCTCGAACCTGAAGTTCCGCGTATCGTATGGTGAGACGGGTAATCAGGGCATCGGTGCCTATCGCACACTGGCTGTGCTACAGGCAGCCAACTATCCCTACAACGGCACGCTATCGAGCGGTTTCTCGATGGTTGACTGGCGCGGTCCGCAGAATCCCGACCTGAAATGGGAAACCACGGCACAGGTGAACGCCGGTATCGATTTCGGTTGGTTGGACAATCGCCTGCAACTGACTGTTGACTACTATTACAAGAAAACGCGCGACCTGCTACAGATGGTCACCATCCCCTCGTCGTCGGGTTTCTCACAGCAACTTGTCAACAGTGGCAACGTGACCAACGAGGGTCTGGAGTTCACACTGAGTTATGACGTGCTGCGCAAGGGCGACTGGAAATGGAACTTCTCCGGCAACCTGTCGTTCAACCGCAACCGCATTAGCGGACTAGACGGCGACCAGTATGCCACGGCCCTGTGGTCGAAGGCCGACCAGGTCTTTTTGCAGCGCAACGGTTGTCCCATCGGTACACTATACGGCTATGTGGAGGACGGCTATTATGACAATATCTCCGAAGTACGCTCCAACAAGGCCTACGCTGGCCTGACCGATGCCGAGGCCCTACGCTATGTGGGCGAAATCAAGTATCGCGACCTGAATGGCGACGGGCAGATTACGCAGGATGATCGTACCATCATTGGCAATACCAATCCCGATTTCACCTACTCGCTGACCAACAACCTTTCGTACAAGAACTTCAACCTGAGTTTCATGCTCCAAGGAACACAGGGCAACGACATCTTGAACTATAATCTGACTGATGTCACCATGTCGAATATCGGCAACATCCCCGTCTCGGCATACGAAGGACGCTGGACGGCTGCCAGAGTGGACGGCGGTTCCGCCGCCGTTAGTTGGCCCAAAGCCACGGCAGGCTACACCCGCACCTGGCTCGTCAGCAACCGCTATGTGGAGAACGGCTCCTATTTGCGTTGTAAGTATATTACGCTGAGTTACGACTGGCTGAAGCCCCTGAAAGGCATTGAGAAGATAGGCTTCTCACTGACGGCCAATAACCTCTTCACCATTACCGACTACTCGTGGTTCGACCCCGACGTGAATGCCGGTGGACAGAATGCAGCCTGCCCGGGTGTCGACAGTTACTCTTATCCTTCGGCTCGCTCCTTCACGTTTGGCGTGAACTTCCAATTCTAATCTTGAACCACGAATTAAAAGAACTACACGAATCATGAATACCTCTGAAATAAAATATGTTCTTCTGTTATTATGTCTGTCCTCGTTTTTCTGTCTCTCTTCCTGTAAGAGTTGGATTGAGGAAGATCCCGAAGGTCTCGTGACCGACGAGCGTGTAGGCGACAGCGAGGAGGCTGCTGCCGAGTGGGTGACGGGCACCTATTCGAAACTTATCTACGATATGTTCTGCTGGGGTTACTTCCCCCGTGTACTGGAGTTTGATGCCGACTACATCAGTGGTCCCGACTGGCTCTTCGGAACCTTCGGTGCCGGCAACTTCCAAGGCGAGAGCGACGTAACCGATGCACTGTGGAAAGGGTGCTACGGACTCATCGCCCGTGCCAACAACGCTGAGCGACATATCAATGCCATGTCGAACATTAGTACCGAAGCCAAGAACAACGCCATTGGCGAGATGAAATTCCTGCGCGCCTTTGCCTACTTCCTGATGGTTCGTGCCTACGGCCCGCTGCCCATTCAGCCAGAAGAGGCTACCACGGAGTATGACCAGCCCCGACAGTCTGTAGCCGATGTTTACGCTTATATCGTCAAGAATTTGGAAGAGGCCGCAGGGCTGATGTATAAGAACACTGACAGGGCTTACCAGGCTGGCCATGCCTCTGCTGGTGCTGCAGCCGGACTGTTGGCCAAGGTTTATGCCACACAAGCCTCTGCCGCCATGCCCGCAAGTACAGAAATTATTGTCCGAACAGGTCCTGCCTACGATGGCACGGGTGATGACCGCACCTACGCTCCGTTGCGCTCCATCACCATGCAGAAGACTGTCGTCAGTGGCTATGAAGGGATGAATGCCACGTCGCTCTATCAGCAAGCTGCTACATGGGCCAAGAAGGTGATTGATGGTGAGTATGGCAGTTATGAGCTGCTGGCCTACGACCAATTGTGGAAGAAAGCCTCGTGCAATGCATCGGAGTTCATGTTCTCGCTCTGCACGGTCAGTGGTGATGCTACCTATAAGGTCAGTGTACATTCTCAGTACGAAGGCTATATGACGGAACAGGGCAGCGACTTCATTCAGGAAGGTGGCTGGGTAGGCTGCACCCGCCACTGGTACGACCTCTTCGACAGTCAGGACCTGCGCATTGTGAAGGGAGTCAAGCACCGCTGGCGTGCCAAGACGCAGCGCGAAAGCAACAGCGGCTTCTACTATCCTCAGAACAACGAGTACACCATTGCCGCCACGGGCTATGACCTCTCTGGCAATCATATCGGCGACCCCATGGGCATCTATGCCGACGGCGTGTCCTATTACTATTCACAGGATGCGCAATGTCTGGCCTTTACCACAAAATATATGGATGTGACCAACAATGCCATCAACAATGCCGACGCCAACTTCCCCTTCTTGCGCTATGCTGACGTGTTGCTCGTTTATGCCGAGGCACAGAATGAATTAGGCAACAGCAACGAGGCCATCGATTATCTGAATAAAGTACGCACCCGTTCCAATGCCACGGTAGCATCAGCCACCGGCGCGACCGCCATCGACAGCAAAGCGAAACTTCGCTCAGCCATCATCGAGGAACGTGCCAAGGAGTTTGCCTGCGAGGCTGACCGTCGCTGGGATCTCATTCGCTGGGGCATCTACCTACAGGCCATGAATGCCATTGGCGGCAGTGATGATGCCGGTGTGCTGAAAACCCGACAAGAACGCAATCTGCTCTTCCCGATTCCCCAGCCTGAACTGAACACCAACAAGGCCATCACCGAAAACAACCCCGGATGGAACTGATGGAATTACGAATCTAAAAATACATAAACTATGATGACCAAGATATATCATTTCGCCATTGTCTGTTCCATGTGCTACGGCATTGCCGCAACCCTCTCAAGCTGCGATAGTATCGTTGACTACGATGACAATTACACCCCTGCCGAGCAGTTGGCAAATACGGGTACACCTGTCATTAATGCCGTCTACGATGTGACCGACACCGCCTTTGTCACGCCCATCACACAGGGCACACTCAACCAGACGGTGGTGCTTGTCGGACAGAACCTGAATCAGGTGCAGTCGGTGTCGTTCAACACGGTGCCATGCGACCTAAGGAATGTTTATGCCATGTCGACACGCGCCATTGTACAAATACCAGCCAAACTATCAACAGAACAGCAGAACCAGATTGTCTACATCACACCGCAGGGCAAGTGCAGTTATGACTTCCTGATACCTTTCCCCGACCTCACCATCACGGGCTTGACCTGTGAATTCACGAATGCAGGCGACTCTGTGACCATCCAAGGCAAGAACTTCGATCTCTACGACTTTGAAGGCGGTATCTCCACCGTCACGATAGGCTCCCAGACATTGGGCGTTGGCTCTGTCACCTCTGAATCCATGAAGGTACTCATCCCCGAAGGAACGCCCGAAAACAGCGACCTGACACTCTCCTGGCAGACCAACGGCACACATCACACCGCCACACTCCCCTTCCGCCCCACACAGTATTTGCTGTTCGGCAATTTCGATGGCATCACGCCCAACATCGACGGCCCGGTAAAGATGGCCATCGAAACCGACGACGGTATCGGCGCATCGGCATGGCTGAATCAGAAAAACCTTCATTTCACAGGCCATTATAATGCCTGGTCGTGGAACACCATCGACCTCTCTTGCAACATGATCAGCAATGTGCCTGAAGGTTTTGCCGACGGCAATCTCGACGACTACTTCTTTAAAATGGAAGTGCTGACCAACGCCAATTTCCCCCTCACCGAACAGGCAGGCCTTCAATTCTGCTTCAACTGGGGTGAATCGTATGCATGGAATCCAGCCAACGGACTGGGCATCAACACGCGTGGACAGTGGCAAACCGTCACGTTGCCACTTGCACCCATGGCAACCAAGGGTATCTCTGCCCCCAACACATGGCAAACACTGCGCATCACCTTTCAGCCCCATGCCGACTACGATGCTGACTTCCGGATAGCCAATTTCCGTATTGTGAAAAGATAGTTTTCGGACAACAATTTACAATGTGTCAGAGACGGGCAACTAAGTGTCAGCCCGTCTCTCTCTTTTGCCGTACTTTTGCAGTGACAATTTTTTTATTATCCAACCTTTAAAAACTATCAAAGATGAAAAAACTATTTACTTTAGCATTTGCCATGCTGGCAATGACAGCCGCAGAGGCCGAGGAGAAAACAGTATGGGAAGGTAATGAGGCCATCTCTTGGAACACTGAAGCTGCTCCCGGCACACAGTTCGAGACGCCCGAAGGCACATTCACAGGATTGCAGACGGGCAACACCATCCGCATCTACACTACCACAACCTACGAAGACCCACAGTATGTGGTCACCTATAAAAAAGGTGATGGCTGGGAGTGGACTGACCTTGAAACGAGTTTTGCCAACAGCATTATCAGCTATGTCGTTGCCGACGACCAGACAGCCACCGAGATTGCCGAACGTGGCATTATCTTGCGCGGACAGGCTTGGACAGCAACAAAGATCACCATCGAGGCCGAGACCGCCGTCCCCGTTTTAGGCGAACAGATCATCTGGGAAGGTTCCGAGCCTATTTCATGGAACACTGAAGTGGCTCCCGGCACACAGTTCGAGACACCCGAGGGCATTTTTGCCAACCTGAAGAATGGCGACACCATCCGTGCATACACCACCACAACCTACGAAGATCCGCAGTACGTACTGACCTACAAGAAGGGAGACAGCTGGGAATGGACTGACCTTGACATTGAGGTCGAAGAAGGTGTCATCATCCTCACCGTCGAAGACGAACAGACTACAGATGAGATCAGCGGACGCGGCCTTATCTTCCGCGGACAGGCTTACACTCTCACCAAAATCACCCTCAGCAGAAAGACCACTACCGCCATTGCCAGCATAAAGGACACACAGCGTATCGCCACTGCCTACAGCCTGAGCGGACAGAAGGTCGGAAACCAATACAAAGGATTAGTTATCATCAACGGTAAAAAGTTTGTCAGGCGATAACACCATGAAGTAGACACCAACGCACTACGACAAAGAAATCATGAGGGATTTTGGCCAGAATCATTTGAATTTTGGCCAAAATTCTCTTTAAACGGAAAAGGATGACCCCCAAAGCCACAGTAAAGTGTCAATAAAAAACAAAAAAGTATTTGTCCTTTTCATAGTAAAGTCATAACTTTGCCATCATATTGCAATACAAAACTTAAAACATCATGAAACAATCCGCCCAACCATCTGTCATTTCCTTTTCGAGAACGATCCTACTTGGTGTATTCCTCTCCGCCACCATTCCGTCATGGGCATGGAAAGGCGAGGTGAAAGTGGAGACTCCCCACATGCAAATGCTATTGACGGCTGACGAGGGACAAGACCTTCGCATGGCCTACTTCGGAGGCAAAACAGCTTCCCTGCAAGAGATTCGCGATGCTGGCAACGACCTGAACTTCTCTGCCCTTCCCGCCTTCGGTACGGTAGACATGATTCATCTGCCTGCCATCCAAGTAGAACATACCAACGGCGACCAAAACTTAGAACTGGAAGTCTATGCATATAGTTCCGCCGACAACAAAAGTTCCGTCGTTCATACCGTCACCATGAAGGACAAACTGTTCCCCTTCACGGTGCGCCTTTTCTATAAAGCCTACAAGAACGTGGACATCATCGAGACATGGACGGAGATAGAGCATCAGGAAAAGAAAGCCATCACACTGAAACGCTACGACTCCGGCCACCTGACCATCCGCCGCGGTGATGTATGGCTCACCCATCTGCATGGCGATTGGGCTTCGGAAACCGACGTGACCATGGAACCACTGACACGCGGCATGCAGGTGATCCGAAATTCAGACGGTGCGCGCAATGCCCATTTGGATGCGCCAGAGGTGATGTTTTCGTTAGACGGACAGCCTGACGAACAGCATGGCCAGACTATCGGCGCGGCCCTCTGTTGGAGCGGCAACTTCGAACTGCGCATCAACACCACCGACAAGAACTTCCATCATTTCTATGCCGGCATCGACCCACAGGCAGCGCAATACATTCTGGAACCGAAGCAGGTCTTCGAGACCCCCCATCTTGCACTGACCTATTCCAACCAAGGCATGAGCGGTGTCTCGCGAAATTTCCATCGATGGGCCAGAACTGAGGGCATGCTGCACCGAGGCATGAACGTGGGCGACATCCTTTTAAACTCATGGGAAGGCCTCTATTTCGACATCAACGAGGAACGCATGCTCCAAATGATGGACGACATCTCGAAACGGGGCGGCGAACTGTTCGTGATGGACGACGGCTGGTTTGGCGACAAGTATCAGCGCAACAACGACTCGTCGACACTGGGCGACTGGGTGGTGGACAAGAAAAAGCTGCCTGGCGGACTAAAGGCGCTGGTCGATGCCGCCCGCGAGAAAGGCATCAAGTTCGGCATCTGGATTGAGCCGGAGGCCGTGAACACGAAGAGTGAACTCTTTGAGAAGCATCCAGAATGGGCATTGCAGACGAAAGGACGGGAACTGAAGTTAGGGCGTGGAGGCACGCAGTTGGTGCTCGACATGACCAACCCGCAAGTACAGGACTTCGCCTTTAAAATTGTCGATGACTTGCTGACACAGTACCCGGAGATTGCCTATATCAAATGGGATGCCAACGCATCGATACAGAACGTTGGTTCACTCTATCTGCCTATGGCGAAGCAGACGAACCTTTACGTGGACTATCATCTCGGCCTTTTGAAAGTCTTAAAGCGTATCCGTACAAAATATCCCAATGTGGTCATCCAGAACTGCGCTTCAGGTGGCGGTCGTGCCAACTACGGACTACTGCCCTACTTCGACGAGTTCTGGGTCAGCGACAATACCGATGCACTGCAACGTGTCTTCATCCAATGGGGCACGTCCATGTTCTTCCCGGCCAACGCAATGGCCGCCCATATCAACCACTGTCCTTATTGGAACACGGGCGGGCGGGTCATCCCCGTGAAGTTCCGCTGCGACGTGGCCATGAGCGGACGGCTTGGCATCGAACTACAGCCCAAGGACATGACGCAGGAGGAACGCAGCCAGGTGGAGACCTGCTTCCGCGACTACAAGGAACTGCGCAATGTTGTGCAGACTGGCGACCTCTACCGCCTCATTTCTCCATACGACAGAAAAGGTGTGGCTGCGCTGATGTATATTAGCCCCTCCCACGGGGGTGGGGCTTTGTTTGTCTATAAGATTGAGAATTACTATGGCCAGCCCATTCCTCGCATTCGTTTGGCAGGCCTTAACCCCGACAAGACCTATACCCTCACTGAGAAAAATGTCCGCGTCGGCAAAGAGCCTTGCCCACTCAGCGGCAAGCAGTTCTCAGGCCGCTTCCTCATGGATGTCGGTATCGAGGTTCCTCTATGGGAAGACTATGCCAGTCGTGTGTTTGAAATCAAATAACACTGAAAAAACATGAAAAGAATTGTCTGTGCTGTTTACGTTGCCTGCTGTTTCTCCCTTATTCAGGCACAGCCTCGTCAGCAACTGTTGGAACGCCTCTCAGCTTTACAGGCCCGAGGCTACATGTTCGGCCATCAAGACGATCCATTCTATGGGTTGACTTGGGAATGGGAACCTGGCCGAAGTGATGTGAAGGAGACCTGCGGCGACTATCCCGCTGTGATGGGCTTTGACTTGGGTGGCATCGAGGTAGGCGACGCGAAAAACCTGGACTCAGTACCTTTCACAAGAATAAGAGAGGAGTTGCTGGCCCATGTGGAGCGTGGCGGTATTGTGACCCTTTCATGGCATCCTCGAAACCCATTAACAGGCGGAACGGCCTGGGACAATGGCGACACCACTGTTGTCCAGAGCATCTTGCCTGGCGGCGCCATGCACCGCAAGTTCCTGCTCTGGATGAAAAACGTACGCAATTTCCTTGCCACGCTGAAAGACAATAAAGGCCAGCCCGTACCCATCATCTTCCGCCCTTGGCACGAGAACAACGGAGCCTGGTTCTGGTGGGGTTCGAAGCAGTGTACGCCGAAGGAATACCATGCCCTCTGGTGCATGTTGCAAGACTATCTGCTCAGCGAGGGTTTCGACAATCTGCTGTGGAGCTGGAGCCCGAACTTAGGGCTTAAACAGACTGACTTCGATTCCTATCCTGGCGACGAGCGAATCGACCTTGTGGGGCTTGATGCCTATCAGTGGGGAACTGAACAGGAATTTGTCACTGAAATCAATAAGGATCTGACCACAATGGCAAAATTTACAAAAAAATCGGCGAAACTACTGGCCCTGACCGAATGCGGACTGAAGAACCTGCCCGACCCGACATGGTGGACACGTGTGCTGAAACCTCAGATAGACAAATATCCCATTTGCTATTTCCTCGTATGGCGCAATGCCAAGCATGAATACTTCGGCCCCGCACCCGGCGAGGAAAACGCATTTTATTTCAATGAGATGATACGGAACAAAAATGTGCTGATGCTGAAGGACATCATCCGATAAGCGGTTAGACATCCAAAGTGTTGGTGTTGGTTAATATTGTTGCAGGCGACTTGAAATAAAAAGAGTAGTTTTGCAGCCAAATAACTACGTAATAAATATATGATTACATTTGAAGAGAAAGTAAAAGCCCTGCGACAGCGACATGAGCAGCTGCTGACACGCAAGAACAAGCCAGTGACATCATCAGAGGACGCAAACTTCGGCTCGTTCAGCTTTGCCGAAAACGGCATCTATGAGAAATACCGCTATCCTGTGCTCACGGCCGAGCATACGCCATTGGAATGGCGGTATGACTTCAGTGAGAAAGACAATCCCTACCTGATGCAACGCATCATGATGAATGCGGTGCTCAATGCCGGGGCCATCAAGTTAAACGGCAAGTACCTGCTCGTGTGCCGCGTGGAAGGAGCCGACCGCAAGAGCTTCTTCGCCGTAGCCGAAAGTCCCAACGGTATCGATAATTTCCGCTTTTGGCCAGAACCCATCACCATGCCAGATACGCTCATACCCACCACCAATGTCTATGACATGCGACTGACGCAACATGAGGACGGCTGGATTTATGGCGTGTTCTGTGCCGAACGTCACGATGACTCGCAGATGGACAACCTCTCTGCAGCCACAGCATCGGCTTCCATTGCCCGCACCAAAGACCTTGTGGTTTGGGAACGGCTACACGACCTCAAGACCGGATGCCAACAACGTAACGTGGTGCTGCATCCAGAGTTCGTAAACGGGAAGTATGCCTTCTACACCCGTCCGCAGGACGGATTCATCGACACAGGTAGTGGCGGCGGCATAGGCTGGGGACTGGTGGAGGACATCACCCATGCCACGGTGGACGAGGAAATCATCATCAACCCGCGCCATTACCACACCATCATGGAAGTGAAGAACGGCGAAGGGCCGCATCCTTTGAAGACCGCGAAGGGATGGCTGCACCTGGCCCATGGTGTCAGAAACACCGCCGATGGCCTGCGCTACGTATTATATATGTATATGACGGCACTCGACGACCCCACGCGCGTCATTGCCCAGCCGGGCGGATACTTCCTTGTTCCTGAATGCGACGAATATATCGGTGATGTGATGAACGTGGCGTTTTCAAATGGCTGGATAAAGGACGATGACGGACGGGTGCTGATATACTATGCCTCGGCTGATACCCGTCTGCATGTGGCCGTGTCCTCTGTTGAACGCCTTATCGACTACTGCATGAACACCCCCGAGGATGGACTGACCACCTCAGCCAGTGTGGAGACCATCAAGCGGCTCATCGCAAAGAACAAAAGGAATGGTTAGACTGAGCGAGAAGATAGGCTATGCCCTGGGTGATGCGGCGGCGGGTGGCATTACATGGAAGGTGATGTCGATAGCCTTTCCGCTGTTCTTTACCAACGTGTTCGGCCTGAGCGTAGCAGATACGGCAACGCTGATGCTCATTGCCCGTATGTTCGACGTGGTGACCGACCCCCTGATGGGGTCATTGGCCGACCGTACACAGAGCCGCTGGGGCACCTACCGTCCCTGGCTTATCTTCGGTGCCGTGCCGTTGGGACTCATCTTTGCCCTACTGCTCTACACGCCCGACTTCGGCCCTGTGGGCAAGCGCATCTGGGCCTACTCGCTCTATCTGCTAATGATGGCCACCTATACGGCTGTCAACGTGCCTTACGGTTCGCTGCTTGGCGTGATGACCAACGATGACAACGAGAAGAACCAGTTCTCCTCGTTCCGTATGGTGGGTGCCTACGCCATGGGGTTCGTGACACTGTTGTCATTCCCATACTTACAAAAAATGGTGGGCGGCAGCGACCAACACCAGTATGCCGTGGCAGGCGTGATACTGGGAGCGTTGGCAACGGCTGGTACGTTGGCCTGCGGACTGATGACGAGAGAGCGTCTGAAGCCCATACGGGCCGAGAAATTCTCGTTGAGGCCCTTTGCCGACTTATTCCGTAACAAGCCGTGGGTCTACTTGACGCTTATAGGTATCTGCATGAACTTCTTCAACGGATTCCGCTATGCCGTGGCAGGCTATATGTTTGAGTATTGTCTGCATGGCGATGTGACCGTCTCAGGACTCATCATCAACTACACCGTGTTTATGACCTTCGGTGAACTAACCTGCATGGTCTTCGGTGGTGTATCACCCATCTTTACTAAGTGGATAGGATCGAAGCGCAAGGCATTTATCTGGGCAGCACTTATCTGTGTGATAACTTCCATCGCCTTCTTTTTCGTACCGATGGATGCCGCTTACATCTGGGTGCTCATCGCCATCGTCGTCCTGACATCGATAGGCATAGGTCTCTATTCACCGTTGTTGTGGTCCATGTATGCCGATGTTGCCGACTACGCTACGGAGAAGAACGGCACATCATCTACTGGGCTTATCTTCAGCAGCGGCACCATGTCGCAGAAATTCGGCACAGCCATCTCGGGTTCGCTGGTAGCCCTGCTGCTCGGCATCGCAGGCTTTGCGTCGGGTACGGATGCCACAGGCCAGACCGTCGTCACCATTACCAATGCCGAATCGGTGAACAACATGATTTGGGCATTGTTCTCCATCTTCCCTGCCATTATAGCTTTGATTATGATGGGACTCGTCTATATTTATCCTATTAAGAAATAACGGAAATGATCATACTAAAACAGGAAATGCGCGAGATTCTGGAACACAACATCTTGCGTTTCTGGATAAACCGTATGCAGGACCATGAGCATGGGGGCTTCTATGGCCGGATAGACAACAACAACGTGCTTCATGCCGATGCCGACAAAGGAGCCATCCTGAATGCCCGCATCCTATGGACTTTCTCGGCTGCCTACCGGGTGCTGCACAAGCCCCTTTATTTGGAGATGGCCACTCGCGCCATGCGTTACTTCGTCGACCATTTTATCGATCCCGACTATGGCGGCGTGTATTGGAGTGTGGACTGCACAGGCCAGCCAAAAGAGACAAAGAAACAGACCTACGCCATCGGCTTTGCCATTTACGGCTTGTCGGAATATGCCCGTGCCACAGGCGACAAGGAAGCAATGGAGGCAGCCGTTATGCTATACCACTGCATAGAGGAACATGCTTTTGACCACGAGCACAACGGCTATATCGAGGCTATGACACGCGACTGGCAGCCTATCGGCGACATGCGACTTTCTGAGCATGATGCCAACTATCCCAAATCACAGAACACCCATCTGCACATCATTGAGCCATACACCAACCTCTTGCGCACAGTCCGGGCAGTTTCTTGCGATTCAACTACAAGGATAGAGTCCTCCCTCCGCAACATCATCAACCTCTTTACTGACCACATTCTCAATCCTGAGACCTGTCACCTCGACCTGTTCTTCGACATGGAATGGAAACGCGGTTCAGGCCGGTTGGAGAGTTATGGCCATGACATTGAGTGTTCATGGCTCATGCATGAGGCAGCGTTAGTGCTCAACGACAAAGAAGTGTTACGCAAGGTGGAACCCATCGTAAAAATGGTTGCCGCAGCATCCGAGAAAGGCCTCAATGCCGATGGCTCGATGATACACGAAGCCAATCTCGATACAGGCTACATTGACGACGACCTCCACTGGTGGGTGCAGGCCGAAGCTGTGGTTGGCTTTATCAACATCTACCAGCATTTCCACGATGAATCTGCATTCAAAAAAGCCATCTGTTGTTGGCAGTACATCAAAGACAACCTGATAGACTATACGAACGGTGAGTGGTATTGGAGCCGCCATCGCGACGGCTCGCTGAACACCGTCGACGACAAAGCTGGTTTTTGGAAATGTCCCTACCACAACGGTCGTGCATGCTTGGAAATCATAGAGCGCGAGATATGAAACCCTACAAATTCGAACCTTATCTGAAGACCACCATCTGGGGCGGTTATCAGATTGCACCCTTTAAGGGTATCTTCAATGCCCAACCCAATGTGGGCGAGAGTTGGGAAATCAGCGGAGTCCCTGGCCATGAGAGCGTAGCCGTCAATCGCGGTCTTATCGACGACGTGGACGAGGGGCTGACACTCGTCGAGCTGATCGACAAGTACAAAGGCTTGCTCGTAGGCCAGAAAGTCTACAAGCGTTTCGGCAACAAGTTCCCATTGCTGGTCAAGTTCATCGACTCGCGTCAAGATCTCAGTGTTCAGGTACACCCGGACGACAAGCTGGCTATGGAACGCCATGGCTGCGCCGGGAAAACCGAGATGTGGTACATCATCAAGAGCGATGTGGGATCAAAAATATATGCCGGACTCTCGAAGAGTATCACTCCTGATGAATACGAGCGGCTGGCTGCTGCCGAACCTCAAAATGGGCGCTCACCCATGCAGGATGTCATTGCCACCCACGAGGCTCATGAGGGCGACCTCTATTTCCTGCCTGCCGGTCGACTTCATGCTATTGGTGCCGGCAACTTCTTGGCGGAAATACAGCAGACAAGCGATATTACCTATCGCGTCTATGATTTTGGACGCAAGGACGAACATGGTAACCCGCGCGAACTGCACATTGAGCAGGCTAAGGAAGCCATCGACTATCAAGTATGGCCTGCTTACCGCACTTCATACGACAGCACCAAACCCATATCGCAACTCATCAACTGCCCCTATTTCGTAGTCCACCGCATCGTCGTTCAAGTGGCCCAGCAGATAGATTTCCACTGCGACTCTTTTGTCATCGTGGTCTGTCTTTGGGGAAATGCCAACATCAACGGCATCGACATCCACCAAGGCGAGACCATCCTTGTGCCTGCCAGCGAAAACATTCTCTATATTTTCGGCAATGCCACCTTCCTGACTGCCACTATGCCATAAATGGTGCCGCCTACTTCCTACACAGGATTCCGACGGCTATCAGGATGCGACTTCCAAAACTGGGAAGACAATGACTCTCATTGCTTGACTTTGATTGTGACATGATTCAACACAAACGGCAGCAAGCCGTTGCAACGATAAAGGGACACCCCGGAAAACGGAGTGCCCCTTGGCGTATTAAAATGAATCTTCGTGATTATTTCACCATGACCTTCTGAACGCTTCCGTTCTCGCTCTTGATGATGTTCAGACCCTTCTGCAGAGCCTTCACGCTCATGCCATTGGCGTTGAATATCTGAGCCTTCGTGGTGGTGGCAACAGCATTGATGCCAGTAACAATCTCTTCGACCACAATATCCAGAGTAACGTCGCCGGCAGGCATTACGAAGCTGAAGCTACCTCCCTCGCCATTCACCACATCGATGGGAGTCTCATCAAACAGAACATTCACGCTGGACAGCGTATATCCTTCGGCAGGAGTAACATAGAACGTTACGGTGTCGAATGCCTTGGCAATACTATTGCCCACGATGATAACATTGTAGTTGGCATCCGCCTCTACGTTGATTGCGTAGTCAGTGTTCAGGAAGTCGGCGTAAGCAGCAATAGCATCTTCCAGGGCTTCGATGGCATTGTTATACTCGTCCAGTTTGGTGGGTTGAGCATTGTAAGCCGATTCCAAATCCTGGTACATTTCGCATTCGATAAACTTGTCGAGCAGCGGTTCAGCCTGTGCCTGCAGCAAAGCGAACTGTCTCTGTGCCAGGTCGAGGGCGATGGCATCGATGTTGGCCTCGTCGTCGGTCTGCACGGTGGCGTCGCAGAAGCTCACCCACATGTGGGTTTCGGTAGCAATGGCAGAAACAGCAATATTCACGGTAGTGGTCTCAGCGAGTGAGAACATCACATAGCGCCACTGGAAGCCACGACCGACACCATCGTTGCAGAATTCATCCTCAGGGTCGAAGCTGGTCACACCGTTGACGTTGATGCCCAGACCCGTGTCACCACGTGGGAAGTCGCTCACGGTACCCAGTATCTCCTCGCCTTTGGTCACGATGAGGCTCATGGTCACACCGTCGCTGTCGGCCTGACGACCGGCAACCTTGAACACATAGTTGCCTGCGGGCAGGGTGATGTCCTGAGAGTAGCGGATCTCCCATGAGCCAGAACTCCATGCGGCACCCGACTGCTCCAGATAAGGACGTGCCTCACCGCTCCAGTGCTGCTCATAGAGTGTTCCCGTGGGGCCTGTCTTCGTCCATTCGCCTAACTCCATGCCGTAGGGGAAGTCATTGCTTACGCGCCAGTATTCGCCAACCATCAGTTCCTGTGTCATCCTGATAGCTTCCTCGGCAGTGGCAGCAGTTATGGAGTTCACCGCATCAGCATCGAGACCCAGAGCGATAGCCTTTTCCTTCTCAGCGATGAACTTGTCGAAAGCTTCGTAGTTGGCAGCCTTCAGGGCGCTGATGCCACTCTCCAGCTCGTCGATGACAGCCTTGTAAGCCTCGGCAGTCTCAGCTTCAGGGGTCTTGGCGATGGCAGCTTCCAGATTGGTGCGCTCTTCGCCAACGTAGTTCTTGTAAGTGGTAGCGAGCAGTTCGGTAGCTTCCTGCTTCAGGTTCTGAAGGAGAGCCACGGCATCAACAGTGGCTATAACGCTCTTCAGCTGAATCACGTGCCAGTTGGTAGACTGGCTGGTCTTGCTCATACCGATGGTCACGGTGCCCGATTCGCCAACCTCCACACCTTCCAGCGTGACGGTAGAAGCGCCGTCGGGGAATGCTGTAGCATAGTAGATAGGAATTTCGCCACCGTAGGTCACGCCCTCAGCCTCGGCATAGAGCGTTACGCCCGTTTCCTCTTCAATCTTGTCACCTGCAGAGTAGTCATTATTAGTAGCAGTAGACAAGTCACCCGTGAAAGCGATAGAGCCAAAGCCACGACCGAAGGTGAAGGCAGCGGCACCGTAAAGCTCAATCTTGTAGGTTCCGGCGGCCAGTCCGGTCACAGAGGCAGTGAACACGGTACCAGTAGAGGCACAAGTATTCTCATACCTCTCGCACACCTGCTTCATGCCAATACCATTGACCTCTACCATGGGGCAGAAGTCAGTGGCGGTATAGCCTGTTGCGCCATTCCATTGTCTATAGTTGGTAAGGTTGCTGAACTGCGTTGTCAAGTCGGTTTCCAACCAAATCTGCGCATTTGCGGCCATGGCTCCCATAAGAGCGCATGCCGACATGAAAAGTCTAAGTTTTCTCATAATGATAAATTTTTTGTTAATACTGAATTAATTAAGAGATTAGTCTTCGGAGTCAAAAACGCAATAGCTTCTTTTAACTTTACAAATATAGGTATAAAACTTAAATGACAGACTCAATTCCCTCAAAATTAACTTTTTTTCTTGATTATAAAGATATATAAAGTTTCAATACGCAACATTTTTTGCGAATCACTTTGCGATTCGGATTATTTGTTTTATCTTTGTCCCAAATAAACTGATTCGAAGAAAGAGATGGACAAGTATATAAGATTCGACTGGGCTGCCAAGCGCATGCTTCGCAACAAAGCCAACTTCGGGGTGCTCGAAGGACTGATGACCGTTTTGCTGAACGAGCAGGTGACAATCGTGGAGATTCTGGAGAGTGAGAGTAACCAGATGACGGAAGACGACAAGTTCAACCGCGTGGACATCAAGGCCCGGAACTCAAAGGGTGAGATTATCCTGGTGGAGATTCAGCAGACGCGCGAGTTCTACTACCTGCAGCGCATCCTCTACGGTGTGGCCAAAGCCATCACCGAACACATCAAGCTGGGCGAGAAGTACGACCAAGTGAAGAAGGTCTACTCCATCAGCATCGTCTATTTCGACTTGGGCAAGGGTGCCGATTATCTCTACCACGGACAGAACACGCTCGTAGGGGTACACACGCACGACCAGCTTGTCATCAACACGCGCGACAAGAATGCCATCAAGATGGTGACTCCTACCGACATCTTCCCCGAATACTACATCATCCGTGTCAATGAGTTCAACAAGATAGCCACCACTCCTTTGGAGGAATGGCTCGACTATCTGCGCACAGGCAACATCAAGGACGACACCACCACACCTGGTCTTTCGGAAGCCAAGGAAAAGTTGCGCTACTTGCAGATGAGCGATGCCGAACGTCATGCCTACGACCGCCACATCGACAATATCATGATTGAGAACGACATCATGGAGACCAAGGCCTTTGAAGGTCTGGAAAAAGGACTGGCAGAAGGACTGGCCAAAGGACGAGCAGAGGGACTTGCAGAGGGACTTGCAGAGGGACGCGCAGAAGGACGCGCAGAGGGACTTGCAGAAGGAAAGCTGGAAGTTGCCCGTATGATGAAAGCCAACAATATCCCTACTGATCAGATCTGCCTGTTCACAGGTCTCTCGCCTGAAGAAGTTGAATCTCTGTAAGCTGCTTGTTATTAGTGCTTTACAATCGAACTTCAATCATGTCACCATTAAACATAAATGATGTCATTATTAAAGTCAAATGACCTGCTCATTGAATATCAACAATGACACCATTTGACTTTAACTGTGACATGATTGAATATAAACGATAAGAACAAAATCTGAACTTACATATATAAGTGTTACAATTTTTTTGTTCCGATTGATAAAATAAATATAAAAAAGTTTGTGATTATAAATAACAAGTCGTATATTTGCACTTGAATTTGGTTAAAGATTAAAAGTCAAACAGGGAAATGACGTACACAAAAACTCTCACGTCATAAATATAGTATTAATGCCTAATTTGGGAGTTTATAAGGCAAAAAAATGATAAAGAAGAATGAAAACAAAAATGTTTGGTTTTGCTGTTTTAACAGCAATGGTTTTTTGTAGTTGTGCAAGTTATCGTATAAGTGCTCCTCTACAGAGTATTAGCAGTAATGAAATCAGTACTTATGCCGAGGCTGATATCGATTACTCAACAGCAAAGAAGGTAACAGCAACCATTGAAACCGCCTCTGTATTTGGCATCTCAACCATTTCTAACGGAAACAAGACATTGAAAAGCTCAAATCATTATCGTGGACTAACTAAACGCGAAGCTCAGGCTCTCTATAAGGCAAAAAAGGAGTCGGGTGTAGACATGATTCTTGATCCGGAATTTGAAACAGAAAAGCACAGTTTCTTCTTTGGGGCTATCAGAAATGGTAAGACAACAGTTACTGGTTGGGGCGTAAAAATAAAAGGCATCAAAGATGCAAGAAAATAGGACTCTTCAGTCTAAACATTTTTTCCGAATCGCTTGGCGGTTCGGATTTTTTATTTTAGCTTTGTTTCCGTGCATTTCGATGCACAGACATTTTTATTTGCTCAATCTCGCCTATCGAATCACCACCCCGAAAAGCAGAACGAGCAATAGCGGGACACACCTTGGAAGATCAGCAGATTTTTTGTAAGTTTGCATAATGAAACTGACTTAGCCTTATACTTCGTCCGAAAGTGCCTAAAAAATTGAGATTCGGACCGAATATAAATTATAATGGTTCCGAAAGTGCAAAAAAAATAGAGATTCGGAGCCATTATGTTTGCATATAATAAAAGAAAACATTATCTTTGCCCCTGAATTTCAATCAATTGAGTATGAGTGAAGACAATCGCATCATCGGCAGAACGTATGAACAGCATGTGTTGACGAATATCTGCGAAGAGAAAGAGGCTCGTCTGATAGCCGTATATGGTCGGCGACGTGTAGGTAAGACTTACCTCGTGAAGTATTTCTTCGACGAGAAGTTCGACTTCTTTTTCACGGGCAGTTTTGAAACCCCGTTGAAAGTACAGTTGGCCTTGTTCAAGGATGCACTCAGTCAGTATAGCAGCGAAGCAAGGCCTATGCCCAAGAACTGGTTCGAGGCCTTTGCACAATTAAAGGAGTATCTGCAAGGCTTAAAGAAAGAACGACTGGTGGTGTTTCTTGACGAACTGCCATGGATGGACACGCCAAAGTCGAACTTTCTGGCTGCCTTCAGCTATTTTTGGAACACTTGGGGTTCCACCCGCGACGGACTGAAACTGGTGGTTTGCGGATCGGCCACATCATGGATGCTTGACAAGGTGATCGGCAACAAAGGCGGACTCTATGGCCGCTCGTCACGCTCGATATATATCGCCCCATTCAATCTGTTTGAGGTAGAGCAGTTTCTGAAACTTCGCAAGGGCATCAACTGGAATCGCTATCAGATGCTGGAAGCCTATATGATTCTGGGGGGCATACCCTATTATCTTGACATGCTTGAAAAGGGACTTCCCTTCAGTCAGAATATCGATTCTCTGTTTTTCCGCGAAGGAGCACCGTTGCGAACGGAATATGATTTCCTTTTCCGCTCGCTATTCAAGTCATCGACCGTCTATCGACAGGTGGTGGAGGCTCTTGCCACGAAGACGAAAGGCCTTACTTTGAAAGAAATCAAGGAAATCCTGAAAACGGGCGATGGCGGAAACCTCACGGAAGTATTGGATAATCTGTGCAAGTGCGACTTTATACGCAAATACACGGCATTTGGAAAGAAGGAAAAGGGCAGTATCTACCAACTCACCGACCTTTTCTCACTCTATCACCTGAAGTTTATCGGCAATCGCACAGGACTCGACGAGCACTTTTGGTCGAACATCAAGGAGAGCATCCGAAGCGCATGGTCTGGCTATGCCTTCGAGCAAGTGTGCCTCCATCACATCGGCCAGATACGCAATGCCTTAGGCATCAAGGGAGTACTTACCAATGTCTGCTCCTGGTCATCAGCCAAACAGGTCGATGAAGACGGTACAGAGTGGCCGGGTATGCAGATAGACCTGCTGCTCTGCCGCGGTGACCATGTGATAGACGTGTGTGAGATGAAATATTGCCAATCTGAGTTTGTCCTGACTGGGAAATATGAGGAACATCTGCGTGAACGAAATGCGGTTTTTGCGCATTTCACCAAAGTAAAAGATGCCTTGCATACAGTTCTTATCACGACATACGGACTGAAGCAGAATCTATATTCAGGTAGTATCGATGCCATTGTGACGATGGAAGATCTTTATTCACATAACTAACCTAAAGCATCCCATATTGAAAAATATTAAAAAGTCTGCTGACATTTGGAGGGTCAGCAGATTTTTTCGTATATTTGCAAACAGATATTACCTAATTAACAAATCCTATCTAAAAACTACTAACAATCATGAGAAAGACGATTCTTAGCGTACTGATGCTGCTGGCGGTGCTGGCGGCCCTGCCTGCCGATGCGGCGAAGAAGAAGCAAGTGAAGCAACAGACTGAGCGAGAATACTGGTGCGAACAGGCTTGGAAGATGGCTCAGCCCGTATTAGAGAACATGGCGAAGGGCGAGTTGCAGAAGAACATGAAGACCGAGTTCTCGCCTTCGTTCGACAACCGCAACCGCAAAGTGGTCTATATGGAGACCTTTGGCCGCTTGATGGCCGGTATCGCCCCGTGGCTGGCACTGCCCGACACGCTGCCGCTGAACGCTACCGATGCCGACCGCAAGGAACTGGAACAGCGCAAGCAGCTCCGGGAGTGGGCACTGGCTTCATACAAGCACTCCGTAGACCCTGATTCGCCCGACTACCTGGTGTGGGGCGCCAGCGGCCAGAACTTGGTGGATGCCGCCTATATCGCCGAGTCGTTCATCCGTGCCTACGATGCGCTATGGGTACCATTAGACAAGGTGACCAAGGAGCGCTATATCAAAGAGTTCAAGATGCTGCGCAAGTATGAGCCGCCCTATACGAACTGGTTCCTTTTCTCCTCGATCATCGAGAGCTTCATTGCCAAGGCTGCCGGACTGAAAGAGTACGATGACTTCCGCGTGATGATGCCTATCCGCAAGACAGAGGAATGGTATGTGGGCGACGGCTGGTATGCCGACGGTCCCGTGTTCGCCTTCGACTACTACAGCAGCTACGTGTTCCACGCCATGTATTTGGAAACCTTGCAGAACATGATTGATGCCAAGCAGAGCGGCACCCGTCTGGAGTACCAGAAATACTACGACCGCGCCCTGAAGCGTGCGCAGAAGTTCGCCATCATCCTGGAGCGTTTCATCTCGCCCGAAGGCACCTTCCCCGTCATTGGCCGCTCTACGCCCTACCGCATGGCCGCCATGCAGCCGCTGGCCCTGATGGCTTGGTATCAGAAGCTGCCAAAGGAGCTCTCGAACGGACAAGTTCGCGCTGCCTTGACCAAGGTGATGCACCGCATGTACGACCAACAGAACAACTACAACGATGCCGGCTTCTTGACCATCGGCTTCTGCGGACACCAGCCCGAGACCGCCGACTGGTACACCAACAACGGCTCGCTCTACATGACCTCGCTCTCGCTGATGCCCCTCGGCCTGCCCGCCGACCATCCCTTCTGGACCTGCGAGGCCGAGCCTTGGACACAGGTGAAGGCATGGGGCGGCCAGCCCTTCCCGAAGGATCACCGCTGGGCCGACGACATCACCACGAAAGACAAATGGTAAGTGAAAGGGACTATTGGTATTTCTTCATCAGCTTGCCAATGGCTTGGTCGAGCGACACCGTTGGCTCAATGATGTTATAGTCTTCCCAAAAGTTTGCATCACGGAAATAGTCGACACAATCAAAGAATGCGTCGCGTGAGTCGAATGAGCTGCGTCCGGGAATAGGACGGACAGCCTCATTCGACTTATTCGTGACCACCATCTCGCAGAAAGCGGAGAAAGAGGTGGCAAACAGGCGGCGCTTCCAGTCACAATTGAAACGGAATGTGTTCCGAATGTAACTGATGCGCGTCACGCCATCTTCGTAACGGTAGTCTATGAGACAGCTCAGTTCCTTCGGCCTGAACCGCACGCCCGCCGGTTTACGCACAAGCATATAGTTGGTGGCTTTCTGCCGGTCGCTCATGTCGAGTGTCAGTTCTGCACGGGTGAAAGCCATCGTTTCGTAGTCGATGTAGAACTTCCCGAAAAAGAGGGCGTAGGGCATGACGACCTTCGGCTCTATGCTGACCACATACTGCATGCGGTCGGCAATCATCTCGGATGGCAGCAACTTGAAATCGTAATAGGCCAGTTCCTCGGGATTGAGCAGAAAGTCGAGATTCTTGACGATGTCTAACTGAATGGGCTGCACGGGTCCGCCCATCACCTTCACGCTGAGCGTATCGCTTTTCTTCGGACTGAGCAGCCGGCGGCCCTTGCGTATGGCCACACGGTCGCGGGCCGTGCTGCGGTCGTAGGCCGTCTTGTACATATCCACCACTCCCTCGGCCACGTAGATATAGTGCTGCCGCTTCATGGCCGTCTCGCGGTAGAAGCAGTTGTACAGTTCAGGCTGACGGCTATAGTTCTCGGGAATCTTCCGAATGGCAATGTCCACCAGTTCGCGAGGATCCCTGGCCAGCACGGTGATTTCCTGCAACTGTACGGTAGCCGGTTTCAGGCGGATGGTCATTTTCTCTGTCTGTTCCTCCGTCACCTTCAGTCGCTGCGGCCTGTAGCCTATGTGCGAAACGACAACCTCAATGGGACTTTGGTTAGTTTTCAGGGTGAAGAAGCCGTCGTCGTTGGTAACGACCGCAACAGTTGTGCCGTCTACGGCTACACTGGCTTGCGCAATGTGTTCGCCAGTCTGGTCGTTGACAACTGTCCCGCTCAACATTATTTTCTGTGCCAGAACGTGATGGGCAAAGACCATTATGACAAGGAAGAGGGCAATTCTTTTCATAACCCAGATTGCATCGATTACTACGTTAGTCTTATTTGTTTTTGTATTTGTTGGCGCAAATATACGAATAATTCAGGGATTATCCCTCATTTTCACCAGTTTTTGATTATTTTAGCAATTCACACAGATGTACTTTGGCATCAGGCAGAGTTTTGCAAGTTTCGATATTTTTTTATACGATTTTTGTCGATTTATGATTAGAATAGGGAAATAATATGTATTTTTGCACTGTGTTTTTAAAACACGATGACATATTTGCTCAATCTCTCTGCTGAATTGGTACCTCGAAAGAGAAGGAAAGAGCGACAACTAATACGCATTGGAGCTACGCGCATAAAGCGTAGTCTTCACCATAGCGTATTAAAGGCAGTACCAAGCCTGGCAGAGAGTATGGCAAGGCTGCGCTTTCCTCTTATCACGATGTTAGTGCTGGCTTTCAACTGAAAATTTAGTATTAACATTAAATATTACACTTATGAAAAAGAAAAACTTAATCCTTCTTTTTGCCATGATGATGGCAGCAACGTTTTGTGTCGGTTTTGCCTCGTGTGGAGGCAGTGATGATGACGAGGATGATGGTGTTGACACTACTCCCATAAGCTTGGTGGCTGGGAAAGATAAAACAATTCAAGGTGCCGATACAATCACGACATCCAATAAATTTGTTGCCTATGCTACAAAGAATGTTGTTTACGCCTCGCATGTAGGAGAGGCCGCACTGGTGGTTAACGGAAAGAAAACAATTCCAATCAAGGTCCTCCCTGCATATCACCTGTACGATGATCCTGTCTGTAAATGGGGATGTGATGTCAACTACGTAAAGAACAACCAAAAGCAGGGTACAATTAGCAGTAAATCGACAAGCGAAATGGTGGTTTACGAGGATGCCGGGGCTGCAAGTTTTCTTATCTATCGTTTCAAGAATAGTAAATTAGAATCCGTAGCAGCACTTGTCAGCACAAACCACACCTCACAATACGCAAGTTATTTGGCAGAACGATATTTGATGCTACCTTACTATCAAGGAAAGGACACTTATTTTATAGGAGCCGACAACATCGACCTTGAGAGTGCTTCAACCGTAGTGATGATGGAAGTCTACAACGTGGAATATCTGATGACTGCGTATATGCCAGCAAAGGATTATTCCTCGAGATCAAATCGTTCTGTAGGAAATGGTGACGATTTGAGAGAAATAGCCAAAAGCCTCATGTCTGAATGAAATATAATTAGGGCATCCAATTTGTTGTACATCAAATTGGATGCCCTATTTAAGAATATAAAGCGAGATTTAGCGGAGAGCGAAGAAATTATCGTCGCCCATCACGCTGCTGCGCACCTGGTTCAGGCCGGCCTCATCGTTGGTCACGGTGATGGTCTCGCCATTCGGCAGGTTGGCACGGATGGTGCCGTCGGCATTGAAGCGGAAGATTTCCTTCACCACGCCGTTCTGCATCATCGACCATGAGTCGGTCTTCTCGTCGTGCAGGAAGTAGGTGACCTCGCCCGTAGGAGCCTTCACCTCATAGCCCTTGCGCGTGGTCTTCACGGCATAGTAGCGGCCATCCTGACCCATCACGGTCGTGGTGTTGCTGGCAACGGGGTTGCTGCCACTCCAGAACTCGATGGTATTCAGCACAATATAGTCGACAAACGACGTGACGGTACCTGCTATCGGGAAGAGAATGATGCCCACAATACCGTTGACATACTTGTTGCTGGTCATCGTGGTCTGCCACTTACAATACTTGTTGAACAAGGCGAAAGAGCCTACACACGAACTGCACATCACTGAACCTGCCAGCAGTACGACTGCTACACTAAGATTGAACTTTTTCATACGATTCGCTTTTTAATGGTTAAACAAAATATAGGACAAAGGTACATACTTTCAAACAGATTGCCAACTATTTTCCCGAAAAACTTACATCTTTACAAAAAAAAGATACTTTCAGGTCCCATATTGAACAGCAAGTCGAGGATGCTGAGATTGGGCAGAAAGCCATGTTTCCGCTCATAGACCTGATAATAGCGGCGGGGCTGGAAGTCGGCATCGGGCAACGGATGCTTGGGATGGATTGCCTCGCGAAAATCTTTTACGGGCGAAAGGCTGTCAGTCTGCTGAGTCGGAAGAAAGTCAGTGGTAAAAGACACCTTGGGATGAATGTCGAGCAGTTCGCACATCTTGCAGCGGATGGCCTCGTTGAAGTCGTAGAGCAGCTCCCACTTCCCAGTGAAGAAGGGACGGAGGTCGTCCTCATAGTACTGGAAAAAGGGCGAGTCGCCATAAGCAGAGCAGAGTGCCTGCCAATGCTGATGTGGCCAATTGCCGTGGTCGGAAATGCGTACCCCTTTTTCACGGGGGAGGTTAGAGGGGGCTTCTACCGGTACTGTGAGTGCCTGCACGCCGTTAGTGGTGGCAATCAGACAGCGGTTGCGGTAGGTCTGCTTCTGGTAGCTGTCACAATGCTCCACAAGCACCTCGTCGTAGCGGTAGAGCTTCTGATACCACTGTATGGGGCCAAAATAAGTAGAGGAAAGTAGTGCCTTCATAAGCTATTTCGGCAACAGGAAACGCTCATTGCGGTAGCCCGACACTAATGAACTGTCGGTGGCGTGTGAATAAACAACCAGGAAGGCACGGCCAATGATTCTCTGTTCGCTGATGAAGCCCAACTGCCGGGAGTCTGTCGGATTCTTCTCGTTGAGTGCCTGCACCCAGTAATAGTCGGCATCGGCACAGTTGGCCAGTCCTGGCACAAGTCCCACCTCACCATTGTAGTATACGGTGTCGCCCGGCAGGGCGCACAATCGTCCGAAAAGCACGCGGTAATGCCCCTTTTCAGTGGGATATTCGTAGGCCACGATGTCGCCCCTCTTCATGGGTTGCCGGCAAAGCCGCCCGTAGCTGAACAGGCGGTTGCCCCCTGTGCGCAGCCCATAGCTCCAACGGTTGACCATCACGCGGTCGCCCTTGATGAACTCTGGCTCCAACCCGTCGCCATCCACGGAATAGATGGTGAAGGCCAATGCCCGGAATGCCATCATCAGCAGCAGGGCGACGGTCAGTGTTAGTAGAAATTTCAGCAGGTTGCGCATTGGCTTGGGTTCAGTATGTTGCGACTTAGTTGCGACCAAGTCGCAACATACGGGACAGGTTATTTGATATTGTCGACGAAGCGGAACAGGCGGCTCCAGCGGATGCCAGAGAAACCGTGACGGTCGGGATCGCTCGACCACCAGATGAAGATGGGCTTGCCCACGATGTGGTCTTCAGGCACGAAGCCCCAGTAGCGCGAGTCGGCTGAGTTGTGGCGGTTGTCGCCCATCATCCAGTAGTAGTCCATCTTGAAGGTGTAGCTCGTGGCCTCCTCGCCGTTGATGAAGATCTTACCGTCGCGCACTTGCAGGTCGTTGTGCTCATAGATCTTGATGGGTCGCTCGTAGATGGGCAGGTTGTCGAGTGTCAACTCAACAGACTCACCCTTGGCAGGAATCCAGATGGGGCCGTAGTTGTCGCGCGTCCAGTGCAGGTTGCCGTTCTGGGGATAGATGCTCCGCTCAGAGAAGAACGAAGAAGTGTCTTCATCGGTGACCAGTTCCACGCTCTTGGCAATGCCGCGCTTCACCATTTCAGCTGCCGTGCGATGGGTCATCGGCATGAAGCCCACGCCGTTGGCATCCGACGTGCGGTAAAGCTGAATGATTTCCTCACCTGTAATCATCAGGTCTTTTCGCAGGTCATCCATCCGTTCGTCCATCAGACCCTTCACCGACAGGTTGTTCAGTTCCACGAAGTAAGTGTACTGCACGTTGTCAGGCTCCTTGTTGGCCTTGCCGTCAAGATAGATGATGCGGTTCTTGATCTGCAACGTCTGGCCGGGCAGGCCCACGCAGCGTTTCACGTAGTTCTCGCGGCGGTCAGTGGGGCGAATGTCAATCTCGCCATACTCGTTGGGATTCTGACGGATGATCTGTGAACCGACATAGTAGATGTAGTCGAAGTACTGGCGGCGCTCCATGGCCGTAATCGAATCAAGCTCCATTCTCATGCCAGGATACTGTTGCTGCATGTACCGATAGCCCAGTTCGTAGCACATCTCGTAATAGCGCGTCTTGTTTTCTGGGTGTACCAGCACGGTGTCGCCAGCCGGATAGTTGAACACCACGATGTCGTTCAGCTCCACCTTGCCCGTACCCTTCACACGGCGATAGTCCCAATGGGGCCAACTGATGTACGACTTCATCTCGGGTCCGAAGAACGGAGGCATGCGCATCTGATCCTGCGTCAGCGGCATGGTGAGCGGTGTCTCGGGAATACGGGGGCCGTAGCTCACCTTCGACACAAAGAGGTAGTCGCCCGTGAGCAACGATTTCTCCAACGAACTGCTGGGAATGACGTAGTTCTGGAAAAAGAACAGGTTAATGAAATATACGGCCACAAGGGCAAACACGATGGCATCGACCCACGACATAATGGTGCGCGTAGGATTCTCCGACTCACGCCACCACTGCCATTTGATTTTCTTGGTGATATAGACATCGAAGATGAAGGGCACCACAATCAGTCCCATCCACGACTCCACCCAGTAGAGGAAGAGCAGATAGAGCACAAGCACAACGATCAGCTTGGCCCACTGCACCTTCATGTTCACCACCTTCTCCGCGTCTTTCTTCGGTCTCTCGTAATTGGGCTTACTGCTGAACAGATCCCAAACAGAAAATTTTCTTGACATACAACACGTTAAAACTTAAACATATCCGAAATGGTGAGCAGTCCCTTGTGCTCCTTGGTGTACTCGGCGGCGAGTACGGCACCAAGGGCAAAACCACGGCGCGAATGGGCATCGTGAGTGATGGTGATGCAATCCTCCGGCGAGTCATAACGAATGGTGTGGATGCCCGGCACCTCGCCGCGGCGGATGTGGTCGATGCGTAGGAACTTCGGGTCGGTGGTGTCCTCGGCCCAAGCCTCCTTACGGTCGATGGCTTCCACAATCTCCTCACCCAACGTGATGGCCGTGCCTGAGGGATGGTCGAGCTTGTGTACATGGTGGGTTTCCTCCATCTCCACGTCGTATTGTGCAAACTGGTTCATGATCTTGGCCAGATAGCGGTTCACTGCCGAGAAAATGGCCACGCCAATCGAGAAATTAGATGCCCAGAACAGCGTTTTGCCGTTGGCGCAGGCGTTGCGCACGTCGTCGCCATGCTCTTTCATCCAGCCCGTCGAGCCGCTCACCACCTTCACGCCTTGCGCCCATGCCTTCAGGTAATTGCCGTAGGCGGCAGTAGGCGAGGTGAACTCGATAGCCACGTCAGCCGAGCGGAAAGCTTCGCTCTCGAAGTCCTGCTGGTTGTCAATGTCAATAATACTCACAATCTCATGACCACGGCTGCGGGCTATCTCCTCAATCATCTTGCCCATCTTGCCGTAGCCGATCAAAGCTATCTTCATTTTCAATTCGAATTAAAAATTACAGTGCAAAGATACGAAAGAGTTAGGAGTTAGGGGTTAGGAGTTAGGAGTTATTAGTAGTTTTTAATAAAAATATTGGTCACTGATTCTCTTTTTTTGTTACTTTTGCAAAATCATATTCAGAGTGTTATCATTTTTACATACAAAACAATGAAAAGACTACTGTTTTTGGCCATCATGGCCGTTATTTCCCTCAGCGTTGGCGCCCAGGCCTATCCCCCGAAAAATGCACCGGGAGTGGAGTTTGCCCTGCAACTGAAAGTGACGATCGACGGTGCCTTCGACATCGCCAACACGCCACACGGCCAACGTGTGGTGATTCCCATCACGGGCGGCACGTTCGAGGGGCCGGGACTGAAGGGAACCATCGTCAGCGGCGGTGCCGACTACCAGATGGTGAATGGGGACAAAAGCCGCACCGAACTGGAGGCCATCTATTGCATCAAGACCGACGACGGCGTTTACATTCACGTCCGCAACCGCGGCCTCATCGTCAACGGAAAAGATGCCGAGGGCAAGCCCACGTTCTACTTCCGCTGTGCGCCACAGTTTGAGGCTCCGGCTGACAGCAAATACGGATGGCTGAACAACTCGCTCTTCCTTTGCACTCCCGACTTCTCAGGTGATTTTCAGGGCATTGTGCTCAATGTATGGCGTGTGAAATGACAACTGGAAACATGAATTTTCTTACACAAACGAGCCGCTGGCTTGCAGGCAATGCCTCGCTGTTCATCATCGCCATTGCGATTGTGACCTTCTTTGTGCCCGACCTCTTCACGTGGGTTCACGGCACCACACAGACCGTTATCCTCGGCATCATCATGCTCACCATGGGACTCACGCTGACCACGGACGACTTCCGCATCCTCGCCCGCCGGCCCTTCGACATCCTGATAGGTGCCTGCGCCCAGTTCTTCATCATGCCCTGCGTGGCCTACCTGCTGGTGCATGTGTTCCGGTTGGAACCTGCGCTGGCCTTGGGCATTCTGTTGGTGGGATGCTGTCCTGGCGGCGTGTCGAGCAACATCATGTCCTATCTCTGTCATGGCGACGTGGCCTTCTCTGTCGGCATGACCTGCGCTTCCACCCTCCTCGCCCCCGTCATGACACCGTTGCTGATGGAACTGACGGCCGGCGAAATTATCGAGATCAATGCCGTCGGCATGTTCCTCAACATCCTCATCGTGACGATTATTCCCGTGGGCATCGGCTGTTTCCTCAACTACACCTATTCCAAGAGCACCCATTTCCCGACGATTCAGTCGCTGATGCCCGGACTGAGTGTCACCTGCTTGGCCTGCATCGTGGGCGGTGTCATCGCCACGGTTCACGACGACTTGATTGCGCGTGGCCTCTGGCTCTTCCTCTGGACCTTCGCCGTGGTGTTCTGCCACAACACGCTGGGCTATATCCTTGGCTACACGGCAGGCCGTTTGGCGGGTTTCTCGAAAGCCAAGAAGCGCACCATCAGCATCGAAGTGGGCATGCAGAATGCGGGGCTTGCCACCGTCCTTGCCGGCAACTTCTTCGCCGCCCAGCCGCTCGCCGTGCTGCCTTGTGCCATCAGCTGCGCCTGGCACAGCATCAGCGGCACCATCCTCGCCGGCCTCTTCCTTAGGCGCGACACAAAATCACAGGGACAGGCTTCTGTTTAAAAGGTTCATTTTCCTGATTATTCTTCTGATAAATATTGCTCAATCTGTTCTTTTAACGGCTGCAAATCGTTCTCAATAACATTCCATAGCATGTCTTTCCTGATTTGGGAATATCCGTGTACAATATGATGACGCATACCCTCTATCTGCCGCCATGGGGTAGCAGGATGGGATGCCTTGAATTCTTGAGTCAGCATATAGGCCGCTTCACCGATTATCATCGTATAGTATGCAACAGCTCCAAAAAGGATTGGGTCGTTGCTGAACTTATTGAAGTCAACACCTTTCGCAGCGTTCTGGACATTTTGAATGTTGTCCAAAATATGCTCCAAACGATTTTTGTCTCTAATTGGTTCTCTCATATATCAGGACTTTATCACGATTGGCTGTTTCATTTGCAAAAGGAAGCAGAGAGCCTTCTGGAATCAAGTCAATCTCACGACCAAGCATTTCCTTCAAATCCATATACATTCCTCCAAGTGTGAACAGGCTGAACTTCTGTGACATGTCTGGTACAAAAAGAATATCGACATCACTTTCAGGGGTGTCCTCACCACGGGCGAAAGATCCGAAAAGCCATGCTTTCAAGACAGGTTGCGTCTTGAAATAATCAGAGATTTGCTTTGTCATTCTTGACTGGGCAAGCGACTTTTTGACTTGTGGGTCTTGGTTATTCATAAACAGTCCACATTTGCAATCTGTTTGCAAAGATAAAACAAATAATCTGAATAGGCAAAAATAAAGAGTTTTTATTGATTCTATCGCAAAAAATAGCTGGAAAAGTTGGGGATTCAACGAAAAGTGCTTAATTTTGTCACCAATAAACCTAAAAACTCAAGAAACAAACGATATGAAAACAAATCTCATTGCATTATTCCTGTTGGCAGCTGCAACGGTGCAGGCACAGACACGACAGGAAATCAACCTCAGCGACAATTGGCAATTCAGTAAAGACCGGCAGACATGGCAGACCGTGAGCGTGCCCCACGACTGGGCCATCAGCGGCCCGTTCGACAAGAAATGGGACCTGCAAGTGGTGGCCATCGAGCAGAACGGTGAGACCGAACCCACCGAGAAGAGCGGCCGTTCGGGCGCACTGCCCTGGATTGGCGAAGGCCACTACAAGCGCACCTTCACAATTCCCGAAGGCTTCAGCGGCCATGCCGAACTGCTGTTCGACGGAGCCATGGCCGAGCCTACGGTCTATGTGAACGGACAGAAAGCCGGCTTCTGGGCCTACGGCTACAACGCCTTCCGCGTAGACATCACGCCCTTCATCAAGACTGGGGAAAACGAACTGGCCGTCGACCTGCAGAACCAGGAAGAGAGTTCGCGCTGGTATCCCGGTGCCGGCATCTACCGCCCCGTGACCCTCATCCTCACCCCACAGCAAGCACGCATCGACGACTGGGGCATCACCGTCAAGACCGAGTTGCACGCACAGCAGGCAAATGGCAAAGACATCACCAAGTTGGTAGTGGAGGTGCCTATCAAAGATTGTGGAAAGGGACTGCCCGTGACCATGAAACTGATCACTCCCGACCACAAAGACAGAAGCTGGAACAGTCCGGCCCCCATGAGCAAGGACGGGAGCAAGGCCATCGGCACCTTCTACATTCCCAATGCCCAACTGTGGACACCTGAAACCCCCAACCTCTATGAGTTGCGCATCACGCTCTTCGATGGCAAGACCGATCCCAACATGTACGACTACTTCGGCGAGCCCATCGACAAGAAGACACTCAAAATAGGCCTGCGTACCGTCAGCGTTTCGAAGGAAGGCGGCTTCCAGCTCAACGGCGTGACACGTAAGATCAAGGGCGTGTGCCTGCACCACGACCTCGGCCCGCTTGGTGCCGCCGTCAACAAGGCTGCCCTCATCCGCCAAATCAAGATTCTGAAGGACATGGGCTGCGATGCCATCCGCACCAGTCATAACATGCCGAGCCAGATGCAGATGGACGTGTGCGACTCATTAGGCATGATGGTCATGGCCGAGAGCTTCGACATGTGGATCTATCCCAAGTGCAAGAACGGCTACGCCCGCTTCTTTAAGGAATGGGCCGACAAGGACATCACGAACCTGGTGCTCGCCAATCGCAACCACCCGTCGATCGTGATGTGGAGCATCGGCAACGAGATTCCCGAACAGTGGTCGAAAG
>CAMYVQ010000018.1 GCA_947302435.1 uncultured Prevotella sp.
GTGTGGTATGTCTTGGTTGCTATCGTGTGGCCAGCAGTAATCCAGTTAATTATCTTAAAACAGAATAAATTATGATAAAGTTAGAAAACATTCAGAAGGTGTTCCGCACGGAAGAGGTGGAGACCGTAGCATTGGGCGGTGTATCGCTCGAAGTAAAGAAAGGTGAGTTTGTGGCCATCATGGGGCCTTCGGGCTGTGGCAAATCGACCTTGTTGAATATATTAGGCTTGCTCGACAATCCCACCAGTGGCACCTATTACCTCGATGGTGAGGAAGTGGGTAAGTTGAAGGAGAGTCAACGCACGAAGGTTCGCAAAGGACAGATTGGCTTTGTGTTCCAAAGTTTCAACCTGATCGATGAACTCAATGTGGAAGAAAACGTGGAACTGCCGCTGACCTATCTCGGCGTTCCCAAGAAGGAGCGTAAACAACATGTTGAAGAAGTGTTGCGCCGCATGGCTATCTCGCATCGTGCCCATCACTTTCCTCAGCAGCTCTCTGGCGGTCAGCAGCAGCGTGTCGCCATTGCCCGTGCCGTCGTAATGAATCCCAAGCTCATCCTCGCAGACGAGCCTACTGGTAACCTCGACTCTAAAAACGGCCTCGAAGTAATGCAATTGCTGACCCAACTGAACCAAGAGGGTACCACCGTCGTGATGGTCACCCACTCTGAGCGAGATGCTGGTTACGCCCAGCGCATCATCAACCTCCTCGATGGCCAGGTCGTTCCAGAAGTTAGTCTTTGAAGCATAACTCTCTCGTTGATAGCGGGCAGTTATCGGTCACCTTGACTGGTACTGTCCGCAATAAAAGTGTCAGATTAAGAACAGATGCAGGATTTCCCGCTTCATGGCGTTTATATAGACAAAAACATTAACAACAAATATCGAAATGAAAACAATGAAATGCTATTTTATAATTGAATGAACGCCTCGTTCGCTAATGAAGTAAGGTGAGAGTCAAACGCCAACAGCATTATCAGAACAAATCTGTTTGCCTATCATTTTGCAAACTAATACAATTCAATTCAGTATAAATGGGGCGATAGCTCGTTAAATAATGTTATCACGCCAAAAACACGCCAAAAATTTCGTGCGCTCGGCCGAAGGACGCTTGCAAGGCAAGAACGCCAAAAAGAAAAGGTGGCCGATTACTCGACCACCTTGCTTTTTGTAGGTCGGGATGAGGCGACTCGAACGCCCGACCCCTACGTCCCGAACGTAGTGCGCTACCAACTGCGCTACATCCCGATTGCCCGAAAGCGAGTGCAAAGGTAGTAATTATTTGTGAAAAGATGATGATGAAATGTGATTTATTTACGGAATGGTATGTAAAAAACGTTAAAATTAAGGGTTCTCGCACTTTTCCTATATATTAATTCGTAATTATTTCTTACCTTTGCATCCGCAAAAACGATGGTGCCTTAGCTCAGTTGGTAGAGCATCGGACTGAAAATCCGTGTGTCCCCGGTTCGATTCCTGGAGGTACCACCACAAAGAGAGCGCTAATCTTCGTTGAGAGGGTTAGCGTTTTTCTGTTGGTTTACATGTCTGTTGAATATGAAGTCGTTGATACTGTATATTGTTATTGGTATTCTGTCCTTCTGCCTGACGGCTTGCTCCGAAGAAGCGAGAACGCCATTTGCCCGTAGCGGCAATAGCGTTTACTACTGGCAAACGACGTTCGTGCTGGACTCTGTCGAGCGGGCTTTCTTGAAGTGTCACGACATCAAGACCGTCTATTGCCGTTATTTCGATGTGGTCGTGGGCGATGGCGCTTCCGACCTGCCGATGCCCAATGCCACCATTCAGTTCTTGCAGTCCGTTCCCGACTCGTTGGAGATTGTCCCCACGGTGTTCATCATGAACAACTGCATGCAGCGCGGTGTGAACACGGACAGTCTGGCGCGGCTCATCGTGCGGCGCATTGTGCAGATGAACGAGACCAACGACATTGCCAACGTGCATGAAATTCAGATAGACTGCGATTACACCTTGCGCAATCGCGAACTCTATTATCGTTTTTTGGAGCAGGTGCGCCAGGAAGCCCGAAACCGTCAGCTTGCCCTTTCGGCCACCATCCGCCTGCATCAGCTCTCCATGCCCGAGCCGCCTGTTGACTACGGTGTGCTGATGCTCTACAATACAGGCTCGTTGGAGAAATATGAAGGCGAGGGTAGCCGGAACCCCATTCTTGACCTGCGCGATGTGCAACCCTACCTGCGCTACCTTCGCGACTACCGCCTGCCTTTGGGGGCGGCCTATCCCGTGTTCCTTTGGCAGCGCGAGCTTTATGGCGTGAGTATCAACCATGTAGCTGACTATGAGGAAGTCGTGCGCACCAAGCAGGCTGTGGAACGCGAGCGTGAAGACTTGCGCCGGCTCATACTGACCTACCATTTAGCCCATGAGAATGTCGACCGTTATACTTCAAAACAATATGAAGAGATTTACAAGCATTAAGAAAATGAAGAAATCATCCTCCTTGAAACGGCTCCTGTCTGTGGCCGTCCTGTCGCTGATGGCTGTACGACTGTTGGCCTGTGCCACGCCCGGCACCCATAACTACTATCTGTTTAGCACCGTCGATGCCGACGGTTGGGAGTATCGGCAGAATCAGATCTGCATGGACAACTGGCGAGCCTATATCGGCAGGGACGACTTCTATTGGTTTGATGCCGACGAAGTGCGCAAAGTGGCCCAGCAGAAAGGCGATGCACTGATGATGAGCTATGTTGACTATCTGAAGAAGTATCTCGACGTTGCCGGGAAAGTGCGCGAGACGTGGGAGTACCCCACGAAGAAAGAGTTGCTGCGCCGTCAGCAGACACTCATGAGCATTCAGAAATATGCCTTCTCGAAGACCAAGACGCGCCTGCGCTCACAACACGCCTTGCTCTATATGCGCTGTAACATGATGCTCGGCGACCATCGTACCAACGTCACGTTCTGGGAGTCGACGGCCTCGAAGTTCATCAACTCGGTCTATCGCGACATGATGCGCAACATCTATGCCGGAGCATTACTGAAGACGGGGCGCATCAACGAGGCCACCCAGATTTTTATGGAGCAGGGCGACGTGGCCAGTCTCTATACCTATTATTATCAGAAGCGGTCTTACGAGGCCATCCGTCAGGAGTACCTGCGCAACCCGAATGCGCCGGCCCTGCCTTTCCTCTTGCAGGATTTTGCCAACAACGCACAGGAAGCCTACGATGAGAAGCAGGACGAATACAACTTGCCGGGCAAGCTCTTTGTGCGCGACATCAAAAAGTCGGAAGCCATGCAGATGTGTGCCTTGGCCCGGCAAGTGGTGAAGGAGGGCAAAAGTCAGGATCCGGCACTCTGGCTGTCGTTGGAGGCTTGGCTGCAATATCTCTTCGGTGACCGTCGGCAGGCGTTGGCCAGCATCCGTCAGGCGGTCGACATGGACGGCAAGTCTCGCATCAAGGACAATGCTCGCGTGTTGAGGCTTTTCATTGAGGCCAGTGTGGGCAAGGCCGATGCACAGCTCGACGACTTCTTGGCTAAGGAACTGTCATGGTTGGAGGAAGTGGCCCGACAGGAGCGTGGCAATGACCAGCATTTCGAGAACCATTATACGCAGGCCTACGACAGGCTGGTTCATCAGGTGCTCATGCCAAACTACACGAAGGCAGGGCGCACCAACGAAGCGAATGCTTTCTTGGCCGTCTACGACGAGCAGCCGAAAGTGTTCTATATGCTGGCTGCTCATCGGCAGAGCCGTGTCAGCGAATATGGCTGGAACAATGACTATTCGTCGGCTTTTTTCTGTCACATCGACACGATCGACATTCCCCAGTTGGAGCAGTATTTGGACTATACGAACCGCAAGCCTGTGAGTGCCCTTGACAAGTGGCTCTCGGCCCGTATTCGTCACGACAACGATTTCTTCCATGAGTTGATCGGCACCAAGTATCTGCGGTTGGCTCGTTGGAAGGAGGCCGAGAAGCATCTGGCACAGGTCAGTCTCGACTTCATCAACACCATGAACATCGTTCCCTTCATGGCCCGTCGTGACTTCCGCGTGGAGCCGTGGATAAAGCGGCAGCGCATCCGTCAGGAACTGCAAGAGCCGGGAACGGCCCGAACCACTGTCAACCAGAAATTGGCATTTGTGCGCGAGATGGTTCAGATGGAGCAGGGCTTCGGTTCGATGAAGGCCGAGGAAAAAGCCCGTCGTGCCTACGACTTGGCAGTACGCTATGCGCAGGCTTCATACGCTGGTGATGCCTGGTATCTCACCCGTTACGGGAAAAGCTGTTACGAAGAACCGCGCTCCGACGAGATGAACATGGTGCAGAAGGCCAACGAGTTGTTGCAGGTGGCCCAGTCGCTCGATGACTTCCTTTGGAAAGAGAAGACCTACTTCGCCTTGGCATGGCTGCCCTTCGACAGTTGGTACACCGAGGAGTGGGACAGCGAGACTGGCACATACGCCAAGAAACCACAGCCGCGTTCCTATCAGTATCGCGCCCTCTACCATTTGGCCGACTACGAACGTCAGAACGCCTCTCGCACCAGTACCTACGTTTCGCGTTGCGATGTCCTGAAACAATTCCTGAAAAGTCTCAGTCAGTGAAGAAAGTGAGAGTGAGTCCTACAGTCGATAATGAATTATGTCACCATTGAAGTCAAATGAGGTTGTCATTGATGTTTAATGAGTGGGTCATTTGACTTCAATGGTGACATGATTCATTATCAATGTCAAAACAGTGGTTACAGCAGTTCGGGTAGTTGGTGGAGTTTTGTACTGTTGCTGCCCTTGATGAGAATGGTGTAGCCCTGTGGTTGTTCGGCCTTGATGGCGGCTTTTACCTCTTCTACATCGTGGAACTTACGATAAGGATTGTCGGTGTTGGCGAACTCCTCGCCGACAAGCCATACTTGATTGATGCCAGCCTGTGAGATGAGCGTAATCATGCGTTGGTGCTCCTCATGGCTGGCTTCGCCTAACTCGCGCATGTCGCCAAGAATGGCCATCTTGCGTTCGGCCTCTACGAGCCGGAAATTGTCGAGGGCGGCCTCCATGCTCGATGGGTTGGCATTGTAGGCATCGACAATAAGGCGGTTGTGCTCGGTGACCGTGAGTTGCGAGCGGCTGTTGGTCGGGCGGTAGTTCTCCAAGGCGTGACAGATCTGCTTGCGGTCGACACCGAAGTTGATGCCTACGGCGATGGCTGCTAAGAGGTTGTCAAGATTATAGGCTCCGATGAGTTGTGTCTGCACCTTGTGCCACTTTTGTGAAGCACCTTCCTCCTCTAACTGGCTGAGCGGCTTGCGCCAACGGAACTTCAGCAACGGGTCGCAGCTGACGACTTCGCCCGATATGCAACTGTATTGCTTCTCTGGGTCGGTAGAGTAGGGGGTGATCCAAAGTGGGTCGTCGTCCTGGATCTGGTCGACGAGAAATTCATTGTCGGCATCGAGGAAAATGAGACCGTCTTCACGGGTACGTAGGAAGTCGTAAAGCTCACACTTTGTCTTGATGACCCCTTCGAACGAGCCGAACCCTTGCAGATGGGCGCGGCCCACGTTGGTGATCAGTCCGCAGGTAGGTTCGGCAGTCTCGGCGAGTGTCTTGATGTCGCCCGGATGACTGGCTCCCATCTCGATGATGGCAATCTCGTGTTCGGGTTTCAGGCGGAACAGGGTTTTGGGCACTCCCACGTCGTTGTTGAAGTTGCCCTCGGTGGCCAGCACGTTGTATTTCTCCGAGAGCACGGCACGGATAAGCTCCTTGGTCGTGGTCTTGCCATTGGTTCCCGTGATGGCAATAACGGGGATATTGAATTGTCGGCGGTGTTCGCGGGCCAGGTCTTTGAAGGTCTGGAGACAGTCGTCCACCTTTATAAGTGGAGAATGAAGAGTGAAGAGTGAAGAATTTGCTTCCGCACCAGATCGTTTGCCACCTCGGGCGGAAGCAAATTCTTCACTCTTCACTCTTAACTCTTCACTAATTTCGTCGACAATGGCGTAGGCACAGCCTTTTTCGAGTGCCTGCAAGGCATACTGGTTGCCGTTGAACGAAGCACCTTTCAGGGCCAGAAAGATGCTGTCCTTGGGGCAGTCACGGCTATCGGTGGTGATGACGGGATGCTGCCTGTAGAGTTGATAGAGCTGCTTGATGTCCATGACAACGAGTTACACAAAACTGATGACACCCTGCACGTCCTGTGCCTGAGTGTCGTTTGTCCGCTGGCTATCGTGAGGGGTGACGGGCTGTCCGATGCTTTCCAGAATCTCACGAGTACGCTTGTAGGTGGGTGTCTGCTCGACTGCCGAGATGATGTCGTCGTTGTCGAGATCCTCCGAACGGAAGATATAGATGTTGGGACGGCGCTTGTAGCGTTTGCCCGTCTCGGAATTGCCGTAGAACTGGTCGCGGCGCTCCTCGCGCTTGGCGGCCTTCTCCTGTTCCTCAGCCAGCTTGTTGGCATCTTCGCGCGAGAGTTTGGTCAGGCGTTCCTGCATGCCGTCGACATTGCTCATGCCGAAGCCCGTGGCCAGGATGGTGACCTTCACCTTCTTGCCCAGTTCGGGGTCGTTGGCCACACCCCACTTGATTTCAAAGTCGCCGAACTTGGCGAGGAACTCGTGGACGTAGTTGATTTCGTCCATCATGAAGTTGTCCTTCGAGTCCTTCTGGTCGCTGAACGAGATGTTGAGCAGAATCTTCTTCGAGTTGAAAATGTCGTTGTTGTTGAGCAGGGGCGAGTTCAGGGCATCGTCGATGGCCTTCTTCACACGCTCCTCGCCCTCGCCATAGCCCGTCGACATGATGGCCACACCACCATTCTCGAGTACGGTCTTCACGTCGTTGAAGTCGAGGTTGATGATGCCATGCACGGTGATGATTTCGGCAATCGACTTCGCGGCTACCGACAGCGTGTCGTCGGCCTTGCCGAAAGCGGCCATGAACGACAGGTCGGGATAGATGCTGCGCAGGCGCTCGTTGTTGATGACGAGCAGGGCATCGACGTGCTTCGACATCTCTTCCACACCATCAAGAGCCTGGTCGATTTTGCGGTTGCCTTCGAAGCGGAAGGGAATGGTGATGATGCCCACGGTGAGGATGCCCATCTCCTTTGAAACCCGTGCGATGACGGGAGCCGCGCCCGTGCCTGTGCCACCGCCCATGCCGGCTGTGATGAAGGCCATGCGTGTGCCGTCGCTCAACATGTGCTTGATGTCATCTATACTTTCCTCGGCTGCTGCCTTGGCACGGGCCGGACGGTTGCCGGCGCCGAGACCCTCATGGCCCAACTGGAGCTTGACGGGGACAGGCGAGTCGTTGAGTGCCTGATTGTCGGTGTTACAAACTACGAAGGTCACGTCGTGGATGCCTTCGCGATACATGTGGTTGACTGCGTTGCCGCCACCGCCGCCTACGCCGATGACTTTGATGATGCTATGCTTCTCTTCGGGAACGCCGAAATCGAGAATATCCATATTGTTGTCTGCCATTGTTTTGTCTTTTTGTTTCTAATAAGTAATTGTCAATTTCTCATTATTTCTTGACGAAATTGCTTATTCGTCTTCTACCATTTTGCTGCCAAACTCCGAAATCTTCTTCTTGGCCTTGTTCCACCAGCTGTTCTCCCTGCGTTTGCGTGCCTCTTCTTCACGCTGCAGTCGCTCTTCTTCGAGTCGTTTCTGCTCTTCCTCCTCGCGAAGGCGTTCTTCTTCCTTGCGCTTGCGGCGTTCCTCTTCTTCGGCCAGTTTCTCTTCTTGCTCGGTGCGGATGACACCAGGTCCGGCCTCGTGTGCCCTGCGGGGTATTCGGTCGCTTCCTTCGGCTACCACATTGGTAGGAGGTTCGGAGAAAAGGTCACGGTTGGGGTCGATCTCGTTGCCGGCGCAGTTGATGTAGCCCTTGGCCAGCAGGCCTAAAACCGTGTTCATCATGCCGTTGCGCGACTTGATAGGCTCCAGGCTCGAATTGATGGTCAGGGTCACGAACTTGGCCAGACGGATTTTCTCGATATGGGTATGGATGGTGAATGCCTTCTCGATGTTCTTCATGTTGGAACCACCGCCTGTCAGGATGATACCGCCCAGCATCTTGTCGTAGTACTCATTGGGAATTTGTTCGCGCACGTTGAGGACGATTTCCTCCAACCTGCCTTCGACGATGTCAATGAACTTGCGGCAGTCTACCTGACGTTCCTGGTCGATGCTGTATTTCAGCGTGTCGTCGATCTCGTTATTGTCGGTATAGGCAGCGGCGTATTTCAGCTTCATTTTCTCGGCATCGCTCTCTTCCATTTGGAGTGAGGCAATGTCCTTGGTGATGTTGTTCGAGCCCAAGGGGATGACAGCCAAATGGCGGAGCACGTTCTTGTAGAACACCGAGACGGTGGTCGTGTCGGCACCGATGTCAACAAGTGCGCAGCCCGAACGCTTCTCGGCTTCGGTGAGCACGGCATTGGCCAGTGCCAACGGAGCCAGATACATCTCGACCACCTTGATGCCGGCTGTCTCGAAGCATTTGTTCAGGTTCTGGAAGAACGACTTGCGCTCCAGGATGTTCAGGTAGTTGCCCTCCAAATGAGAGGCACGGATGCCGACGGGGTCGAGCTGCAACTGCGTGTCGACCTTGTATTCCTGTTCGGCCACGTCGAGAATCTTCTGGTCGGGATAGTCGAGGTTACGGTTGGCCTCCATCAGTTCAATCACCATCTCCTGCGTGATGATGGTGTCGGTGGGCATGTCTTTGGCCACCACATTACGCACACCACGGATAGACTGTCCGCCCACACCTACAAACACCTGCGTGATGTGAGTCTTGAGCTGTGTCTCCAGCTTCTTTACAATGGTCGTCAGACATTGTGCCGTCTTGTCGATGTTGTATACGACACCCTTCCTGATGAACGACGAGGATTCTTCAAAGGCCAGTGCCAATACGCTGATGCTGCCGTCAGGCTTCTTTTGGCCTGCAATACCCGTCACCTTCGATGATCCGATCTCTATCGCTACGATAAATTCTTTTTCTGCCATATCTTATGCTTTTTTGTTTTTTCTCTTTTTGCAAATGATTTGATTGTCAAATTCTACGCTGATACGTGAGTAGAGGTTCCAGCCTGTCTCGTTCAGTCCGTAACGGTAGAACTTACGCAGACGTTCAAGCTTGCTGGCCACTTTCGTGGGCTGGCCTATATAGGCGATGTGCTCGCCCACTCGGGGAATCACCTCGACGGACTCGTCGTCGAGAATGTTGAGCTGAACCACTTGGTTCCTCCAGAAGTCATCCTCCATGATTGTAATGGCCAAAGGAGCCAGTACTTTCGAGGCGTATTGCTTCGTGATGTGTCCGGTGGCAACGAGCAGATTGCAGGTGTAGTTGTTGTGTCGTATCACCTTACCGTGGTTGTCGACATAGTAGTCCTCGCCATTGTCGGCCATGATGCGGATGATGGGGATGCGCTGCTTGATGTTGATGCAGACTGAACCCTGAATGGCTTTGTAGCATTCGGCGTTTTCTATCAGGTCGTGGCTTTTCAGCAGCTCTTCGACCTGACGTGTGTTGATCTGGTCCATAGGCTGCTGTATCAGTCGCAGTTTCGAGCTGTTCAGCATTTGCTGTATGTCTTTCTCGGAAAGGAACCCTTGCGAAGCTTCCTGTTCAATGGTGATGTGGACCTCTTGGCAGATGTCGCTCTTTTCCTTGGGTTTGTCGAAAGCCATCATGGCTATCACAAGATAGACTCCAATGACAACATCCAAGGCAATGATAATGCATTTCCTCCAGTTCATAGTCATATCTTTGAGTTTAGCAGTTTGGTCATCTGGGGTACCATGTTGTCGAGGTCGCCGGCTCCCAACACGATGAGCACGTCGAAGTTGCGGCTTTTGACGAGGTCGATGACCTTGTCTTTGCTGATCATCTGCTTCTCGACACCAGGTTTCAGGTTGTCGTAGATAAGCTGCGACGTGACACCCTCAATGGGTTCTTCGCGTGCAGGATAGATTTCGGTGAGAATCACCTCGTCGAGCTGGCTGAGCGCGTCGGCAAACTCATGGTAGAAATCACGGGTGCGAGAGTAGAGGTGGGGCTGGAAGATGGCTGTGATATGGCGGTTCTTGTAAAGCTCGCGAATGCTCTTCGCACTCTGATAGATCTCTTTCGGGTGGTGGGCATAGTCGCTTAGGAAGACCAGTCGGTCTGACTTGATTTTGAAGTCGAAACGGCGGTCTACGCCTCCGTAGGTCTGCATGCCGTAGCGCAGTTCTTTCGCGGTGCAGCCTGCCAACTGGGCCATGGCCATGGCGGCAATGCCATTCTCAATGTTGATGGGAACTGGCTGGCCGAGTACCACGTCCTTGACGCATTCGATGGGGGAGACGAAATCAAACGTGATGCCGCCATTCTCAATGCGTATGTTCTCGGCATGGAAGTCACCTTCGTCGCGGCTGTAGTCGTAGCGTTTCACCCCCTTTTGCAGTGCCTCTTTCATCTCCAAGTCGCGGTGGATGATAAGGGTGCCGCCAGGCTGGATGAGTTCGGTGTAGTGGCGGAAGCTCTCCAAATAGGCCTCCTTCGTTCCGTAGATGTCGAGGTGGTCGGGATCGGTAGCGGTGATAACCGAAATCCAAGGCGAAAGCCAATGGAAGGAGCGGTCGAACTCGTCGGCCTCGATGACTACATAGTCTGACTTGCTCAGAATATAATTGGTGCCATAGTTCTTTGAGATACCGCCTAAGAAAGCGTTGCAGTCGAGGTGGCTCTGGTGCATGATGTGGGCACACATGGCCGATGTGGTGGTCTTGCCGTGGGTTCCGGCTACACAAAGCCCTTTCAATTCGCGGGTCAACGTGCCCAGCACTTGCGCCCTTTTCTGGATTTCAAAGCCGTTCTCGCGGAAGAAAACCAGTTCTTTGTGAGTGGCAGGGATGGCTGGCGTATAGATGACGAGGCACGACTTCTTCTGTTTGCAGGCGTGGGGAATCTCGTCGATGTTCTCTTCATAGTGGATAAGCATGCCTTCTTTCTCCAGCCTGCGGGTCAGTTCGCTGGGGGTCTTGTCATAGCCGGCCACCACAAGTCCGCGACGGATGAAATGGCGTGCAATGGCACTCATGCCAATGCCTCCGGCACCAATGAAATAGACAGCTTTAATATTTTTTTCCATATAATCGTTTTTTTTATTTCGCTAATTTAATCACCTCCTTGGCAATGAGCTCGGCAGAGTTGGGCAGTGCCATTTTCAATACATTCTCACTGAGAGACTTCAGCTTGAAAGAGTCTTTGACCGTCTTGATGGCCAGTTGGATGAGCTTGGCCGGTGCTTCACTGTCTTTCACATAGAGGGCGGCGTTGCGGTTTACCAATGCCATGGCGTTTTTCGTCTGGTGGTCTTCGGCGACATTGGGACTGGGCACTAAGATGACGGGCTTGCCGATAAGGCAGAACTCGGAGAGACTGCTGGCACCGGCACGGCTGATGACGAGATCGGCTGCTTTGTAGGCGGCGGCCATGTCTGCGATAAAATCACAGACCACGAGATTAGCCGGACACCCTTTCTGCTTTAGTTCCTCTGTTATCATGGCACTATAGTACTTGCCCGTCTGCCAGATGAACTGTAGTCCCGATTCACTGATATCCTTCAGGTGTTGCAGCACGCTTTCGTTGATGGTGCGTGCCCCTAAACTGCCACCCACAAGAAGGATGGTTCTCTTTCTGTAGTCAAGGCTGAAGGAGGCCAACGCCTCTTCGCGGGTCACTTTCGAGTCGAGCAGCGACTGGCGCACGGGATTGCCGGTCAGCATGATTTTCTCAGCAGGGAAGAATCGTTCCATACCCTCGTAGGCCACACAGAATTTCTCAGCCTTATGCGCCAAACGTTTGTTGGTCAGTCCGGCATAGCTGTTCTGTTCCTGGACTAAACAGGGGATGTGCATGTCGTAGGCTGCCCCTAATGTGGCACTGCTGGCATAGCCGCCCACGCCGACGGCCACCTGTGGCTTGAAGTCGCGCAGAATCTTTCGGGCGAGCCATTTGCTCCGCAGATAGTCAATGACAACACCGATGTTGGCAGGTTTCCAAAGCGGTCGGTAAAGTCCCTTGATGGGCAGGCCCTTGATTTCGTAGCCGGCAGCCGGAACACGTTGCATCTCCATACGGCCTTCGGCTCCAACAAACAAGATCTTTGCGTCGGGGCGTAAAGCTTTGATGGCATTGGCAATCGATATGGCAGGGAAAATGTGTCCCCCTGTGCCGCCTCCGCTGATGATGACTCTTAATCCTTCCATAATGGGCTATTGTTTTTTGGCAGAAATGGTATCCACGCGCTTGGCACTCCGGCTGATACTGAGAATGACTCCAATGTAGGCGCAGTTGATAATGGTCGATGTGCCTCCTTTCGAGATGAGCGGCAATGGCTGTCCCGTTACGGGCAACAGTCCCACAGCCACCATCATGTTGATGGTTGCCTGCACTACCAGCAGCATGGCCAGTCCCAAGACCAGAAAAGCAGGGAAGTTGTTCTCGCAACGACGGGCAATGCGTGCGGCACGGAACAGCAGAATGACATAGAGGAAGACAACGACGATGGCTCCTACGATACCGATTTCCTCGATGATGATGGCAAAGATGAAATCGCTGAAAGCCTGTGGCAGGTAGTCGCGCTCAGTGGAGTTGCCCGGTCCTTTGCCGATGATGCCCGATGAGGCAATGGCAATATTGGCGTGGCCTACCTGGAAATTCTTGTCCATGTCGAATTTGTGAGGATCTTCATCCGAACCGTCAGAGTGCTTCACGATGCGGTTGCGCCAAGTGGCAAAGCGGTGGAAGATACCGCCACCCTTGAGCTCGTCCTTCTTGCCATTTGCCACTTGTTCCGAAGACGGATTGTTTTCGTCGGCACTCTTTTCGATATTGCCCAGTGTGAGGACAAGGGTTAGGAAGACAGCCACCAAGGCCACTGCCGCCCCCGTAAGCTTGCCTAATTGCATAATAGGAACGCGGCCTAAGAACATCATCAGGAAGATGACCAGGAAGAGCAGGCAGGCTGTCGACAGGTTCTCAATGCCAATGAGAAACACAGCCGGAAGCACGATGATGAGCACATATTTCAGGGCCTTTTCATCGGCTCCTTTCCCGTCGGGGCGCTGCATGGCGCTCAGTATCTGTGCCGTTGCCAGCACCATGGTTCCTTTGGCTATTTCGGAAGGCTGGAAGGTGAATCCCGCCAGTTTGATGACGCGGTTGGCACCATTGATGCTCTCGCCGCCGATAAGCACCCATAGCAGGGTGGCAAAGGTGATGAAGAGCAGAAGGGGTGTCACAATCTTGAAGTAGCGACAGGGGATGTTAAGCGTGACGATGGCCACGAACAGCCCGAAGATGATCATGCTTGAATGGTAGATGAGCGGACCCAGATAGTTCTGTGACTTGTAGGTCAGCGTGCTCGAAGCGGAGAACACCTCGATGACACTGATCAGACAAAGAAACAGAAACACCATCCAGATGCCTTTGTCACCTTTGAAGAGATTGCCTATTTTGCGGTTCATTGTGATAGGGGTTTTCGTTTTTTCTGCGGACTCTGCTTATGGTTTCTTTAGAGGTTCCTGACCAGCTCCTTGAACTGCTCGCCGCGGTCCTCCATATTCTTGAAGAGGTCGAACGAGGCGCAGCAAGGCGACAGGAGTACCGTCTCGCCGGGCTTTGCCAGCTCATAGCAGGCTTCTACGCATTCCTTCATGGAATGGGTGTCGCGCACAGGGATGCCTAACTGGTCGAAGTTGTCATGCAGTTTCTTGTTGTCGGCCCCCAGATAGACGATGGCCGAACATTTCTCGCGGATGAGCGGCTTGATAGGCTCATAGTCGTTGCCCTTGTCCTTGCCGCCCACGATGAGCACCACCTTCGTCTTCATGGAGTCGAGGGCATACCAGCAGGCATCGACATTCGTGGCTTTCGAGTCGTTCACGTACTGCACGCCTCTCACGGTTGTCACTTTCTCCAAGCGGTGCTCCACGCCGGGGAAGTCGCTCAGCGATTTGCGGATCACCTCTTTCTTGATGCCTGCAATGTTACCGGCAATACCGGCGGCCAATGAGTTGTAGATGTTGTGCCGCCCCGTCAGGCTCATTTCTTCCTGTTCCATGTTGAAGGGGACAGGCTTCTCAATGACGTATTTCCCTTCCTCAATGTAGCCGATGCTGCCCTTCTCGCGCAGTTCTGAGAACGGGTATCGGATGGCCTTGATGTCGTATTTCTCCAATTCGCGCTTGATGATGGGGTCATCGTTCCAGTAGATGAAGGCATCCTCTTGGGTCTGGTTTTGCAGAATGCGCATCTTGGCATCCACGTAATTTTGCATCTCGAAGTTGTAGCGGTCCAGATGGTCGGGTGTGATGTTCAGCAGAATGGCGATATTGGCACGGAAGTCGTACATGTTGTCGAGCTGGAACGAACTTAGCTCTATGATGTAGTACTCATGCGGTTCCTCAGCCACTTGCAGGGCGAGGGAGTTGCCGATGTTGCCGGCCAGTCCGCAGTCGTAGCCTGCCTGCTTGAAGATGTGGTAGATAAGCGACGTAGTAGTCGTCTTGCCGTTTGAGCCGGTAATGCAGATCATCTTGGAACGGGTGTAACGTCCGGCAAACTCTATTTCGCTGATGATGTGGATACCCTTGGCGATGGCCTTCTGCACCATCGGAGCCGTGTCGGGGATGCCGGGACTCTTGATGATTTCATCGGCATTCAGAATCTTCTCTTCGGTGTGCTGGCCTTCTTCCCATTGAATCTGGCGCTTGTCGAGCATCTCCTTATATCGTGGGGCAATCTTCGACATGTCTGACACAAACACGTCGAAACCCTCTTTCTTTGCCAGTACGGCGGCTCCTGCGCCGCTCTCTCCTGCTCCTAATATGACTATTCTTTTCATCGTATTTTAAGAGTTATAATTGTAATAGCTGCCAATATGATAGTCGTAATCCAGAATCGGATGGTAATCTTCGACTCATGGAATGGACGGTGGGGCCATTTCTTCAGAATGTAGGTCGATGTCCGGTCGAGTTGCTTGTCCTGTTTGCGGAAATTGTCGTGAATGGGCGTGGAGCGGAACACACGCACGCGGCGGCCCTTTCTCTTCTGGTACTTGAACCATTGGGTCTGAATGATGACACTCAGGCTCTCGACGAAGAAGATGCCGCAGAGAATGGGCAACAGAAGTTCTTTGTGGATGATGATGGCGCACACGCCGATGATGCCGCCAATGGTCAGCGAGCCCGTGTCGCCCATGAAAATCTGGGCAGGGTATGCGTTGTACCACAAGAAACCGATCATGGCACCTACGAAGGCACAGAGAAATACCACCAACTCCTCGGAGTGGGGGATATACATGATGTCGAAATAACTGGCATAGCCTATGTGCGACGACACGTAGGCCAAAATGCCAAGCGCCACGCCGATGATGGCGGAATTGCCAGCACACATGCCGTCCATACCGTCGTTCAGGTTGGCACCGTTCGATACGGCCGTTACTACCATAATGGTCATCAGCACGAAGAGCATCCAGCCGGCAGCCACCTTGTATTTGCCGCAGAACGACATCACTTCCGAGTAGTTCAGGTTGTGGTTCTTGATAAACGGGATGGTCGTTTGCAGTGATTTCACCGCCTCCTTCTTGTGTTTCACCACAATCTCCTGATTGTTTTGCTGTACATTGACATTCTCGCGTACCACGGCATCAGGGCTGACCCATAATGTCAATCCTACGATGAAACCGATGGAAACCTGTCCGAATATCTTGTATTTCCCTTTCAGTCCATCCTTTTCCTGACGGAATGTCTTGATATAGTCATCAATGAAACCGAGGAATCCCAACCAGAGCGTGGTGATAATCATCAGCACAAGGTAGATGTTGCGCAGTCGGCCAAACAGGATGATGGGAATCAGGATTGAAACGATGATGATGATGCCGCCCATGGTGGGCACACCTTTCTTCTCGACACCAAACGGGTCGGTGTTGATGTCGCGCTCGGTCTCATAAATCTTGTGGCGCTTCATCCATTTGATGAAGTACTCACCAAACCATGCGGAGATGATGAGCGACAGGATGAGTGCCAGCAGTGAGCGGAAGGAGATGTAGCTCCATATATGGGCACCGGGAATGTTGAATTGCTCTAAGAAGCGAAAGATGTAGTATAGCATATTGTTTTTATTGTCTATTCGTCAGTTCGTCTGTTCAGACCCCCAACCCCCTAACTTAGGGGGCTAAGGGCAAAGATTTCGCGCACTACCTCTCGGTCGTCGAAGTGGTGTTTCACGCCCTTTATTTCCTGATAGTCTTCATGACCCTTGCCTGCTATCAGGATCACGTCGCCTTTCTGGGCCAACATGCAGGCCGTCTTGATGGCTTCTTTGCGGTCGACGATGCTCACCACTTTCTTCATCTGCTTCTGGTCGAGTCCGGCCAGCATATCGTTGATGATGTCCTGCGGCTCCTCAAAACGGGGGTTGTCGCTGGTGATGATGACGCGGTCGCTCTGTTTCACCGCCTCTTGGGCCATGAGTGGACGCTTGCCCTTGTCGCGGTTGCCACCGGCTCCGCAGACGGTGATGACCTTTCCGTCCTTTCCTTCCAGCACCTCATGGATGGCACGTAGCACATTGTCCAAGGCATCGGGGGTATGGGCATAGTCGACGACGGCTGTCACACCTTCTTTCGAGCGGATCGGCTCCAATCGGCCGGCTACGCTCTTCAGTGTGCTCATCACCACCAGTACATCCTCCGGCTGCTGACCCAGCATGACAGCGGCTCCATAGACGGCCAAGAGATTGCTCACGTTGAACTTCCCGATGAACTGCACACCCACTTCATGGCCGTCGATTTCCAAGTACATGCCCTCGAAATGGCACTCTACGATACGGGCCTTGAAGTCGGCCATGGACCGGGTGGAATAGGTCTTCACCGTGGCCTTGGTGTTCTGCACCATGAACATGCCGTTCTTGTCGTCGGCATTGGTGATGGCGAAGGCATCCTTGGGCAGCATGTCGAAGAAGGCTTTTTTGGCATCGCGGTAGTTCTCCACGGTCTTGTGGTAGTCCAAGTGGTCTCGGGTCAGGTTGGTGAAGATGCCGCCAGCAAACTTCAGTCCGCCGATTCGCTTTTGGTCGATGGCGTGGCTTGAGCACTCCATGAAGGCATACTCGCAGCCTGCATCCACCATGCGGCGCAGCAGCCGGTTCAGTTCGATGGGGTCGGGTGTGGTATGGTCGGTGGGAATGGCCTCGCCGTCGATATAGTTGCACACGGTGGAGAGCAAACCGCACTTGTACCCCATCTTTCGGAACATATTATATAATAAGGTGGCGATGGTGGTCTTTCCGTTCGTTCCCGTTACGCCCACTAATTTCAGTTTCCCCGTGGGATTGCCTTGGAACGTGGTGGCCACAGGGCCGACACTCTCTTCCGTCGATGGCACTTGCACGAAAGTCACCGCGCGTTCCGTGGCTTTGCCTTGTTGTAGGGCTTCTTCCGGCAGGTCTTCGCAGAGGATAGCAGCTGCCCCCAGTTCGATGGCTTTCCCGATGTATTTGTGCCCGTCGGTCACGGTTCCCTTGATGGCCACAAACAGATGGCCGGGAGCCACGCGGCGCGAATCGATGTTCACGTCGGTGATTTCAATATCTGTGCTGCCAATCACGGTCAGTGTCTTGACATTGCTGATGAGTTCGCTCAGTTTCATATCGTTGTCTTTTCAGAGTACTTTTTTCAATAGCCGTTATTGCAGGGTCAGTTCGCAGATGGCACCATTCTGGATGGCGGCACCGTAGGGGATGCTTTGGCTCTTCACGTGGCCGCGCCCTTTCAGTCTCACTTTCACGCCGCATGTCTCCAACAGGAACACGGCATCGCTGGCACCCATGCCAGTCACGTCGGGCATGCCTTTCCCTGAAAGGGTCTTCTTCGTCAGCTTTACCGACTTTCCGTCCTGTTCAGCCTCGCCCCAGATGGGCTGGCCGTTGGCGTATGAGCCTTTCCATCCATTGTCGGTTTTCACGTTGAGCTTCCCCAGAACATAGTCGGCTGCCAGAATATTGCCGTTCTTCACGTCGGGAACCATTACCGATGTGTCGTCGCGGGCATCCTCGACGCGCAGTTTCAGGTACTGCGACATCACGCTTTCGGAAATCTGGTGGAACACCACACCGGCCATTCCACCGCCCGAAGCAGGCAGTCCGGGCTTTTTCAGGCAGACAATGCACGAATACATGGGATTGTCGGCAGGGAAGAAACCGACGAACGAAAGCCAATACCACATCATCCCGTTCTTATAGCCGGCAGCACCTTGCGACACCTGGGCCGTTCCTGTTTTTCCGGCCACCTTGAATGAGCGCGAGCCGGCCTTGCGTCCTAAGCCTTGGCTGACCACATGTTCCAGAACAGTTTGTATGGTCTTGATGGACTGTGGCTTGGCAATCTGTTCCTTAATGACCTCCGGCTCCAGATTACGGATGACGACACCCTCCTTCATAATCTGCTTCACGAAGCGCGGACGCACCATTTTTCCGTCGTTGGCAATGGCATTGTAGAAGGTGAGCGTGTTGATGGGCGCTATCTGCGTCTCATAGCCTATCGACATCCACGGCAGGGTGGTCTTGCTCCAGTATTCGCCCCTTTTGGTGGTCTTGAAGTTCGGCATCCTGATCTTCGGCGGCACATAGCTCTCCCTGCCGTTGAAAGGCAACTTCAAGTCCTCGGCGATGCCCACCCGGTAAAGCCCCTCAACATATTTCTTGGGATTGTCGTGGTAGAACTTGTCAATGACGTAGCTCACACCGATGTTCGAGCTGACCTCTAATGCGCGTGCAACGTTGATGTTGCCGTAGCCGCCGCGATACCAGTTGTGGTCCTTCATGTTGCTGCCGTGCATGTTCATGATGCCGCTGCCCGTGGGAATGACGAAGCTCGTGTCGACTACACCATCGTCGAGAGCCACCAGGATGGAGGCCGTCTTGAACACCGAACCCGGTTCGCAGCGATAGGTCACGGCGTGGTTCATGGTTTCGTAGTATTCGCCGTCGTCGCATTTCGTCAGGTTCACGATGGCTTTCACGTCGCCCGTCTTCACTTCCATCAGGATTGCCACGCCCATGGAGGCGTTGTCTTTCTTGAGCTCTTCCTTCAGGGCGCGCTCTGCCATGTCCTGCATGCCCACATCGATGGTGCTCACAATGTCGTAGCCATTGACGGGGACAATTTCCGGGATGCGGACGACGGTGTCGCGCACCTTCACTTTATGGGAGATGCCGATAGTGCCGCGCAACAGCGAGTCGAACGACAGTTCCAGTCCGCACTTGGCCGAGTCCTTGTCGCCATACATGGTGCCGACGGTGCGCTGGGCCAGTGATCCGAAGGGATAGCTGCGTGCGCTCTTGTTCGATTCGGTATGGAATCCGCCCTTGTTGGTGGGCAGGCGGAGAATGGGCAGCTTCAGCAGCTCCTTGTAGGTGGCATAGTCTATGCGGCGGGGCCAGATGGACCAATGGCGGTGGCCGACATACGGCTCCTTGTATTTCTGGTCGTACAGCGACTTGTTCTTTCCTTCTAACAGGTTTTTCTTGAATTCTTCGGCAGACCTGGTCTTGAAGATGCGGTGCAGGCCCGCACAGAGGCTGTCGATATTGTTGGCCCAGAGCGTGTCGATTCTGTGTTGGGCCGAATCTTTGAGTGCTACGCCCCTGATTTTTCCGGGGAGGAAGTCCATGAAGATCCTGTATTCAGGAATGCTCGATGCCATGAGCTGGCCGTCGCCACTCAGAATGTTGCCGCGGAGGGCATCCTCTTTGACACTGTCGGGCTTCGATATGGAGGCCACCGTATCCCAATAGTCCTTCTTTGCCGTCATGATATAGGCGGCCTTGGCGATGATCGCTATGCCGAATAGGGTCAGAACCACCGCGATGGCTAAATAGCGGGGCAGTACCTTCTTGCTTTCAAACTTACTCATGGCTCAATTCTCATTTTTTGGTTTTCAATTCTCAATTCTCAGTCTTCAGTCTTCTTCTGGTACATATATTTTATAGGGCGGCTGGTTGGTGCTGTGCAATGTGCTGTCCTGATTGGCCTTGAGCTTGTCGATGACGTGGCTTTTGCGGCTGCGTTCTGTGAGCGTGCTCTTGCTCGACAAGGCTTTGTATTTGGAGTCTTTAAGCTGGTTTTCCAGTTTCGCAATGTCGATGGTGTCCTGTTGGCATTGGTAGCGGAAAGCCACATAGACGGTGATGAAGAGGGCAATGAGCAGGCAGAGCCACACCTGTCGGCGCACCATGTTGGCCGTCAGCAGGTCGCCGCCAAGGATTGTGCGCAGTGTTAGCGTGCTGGTCGGCGCATTGTCGCCTTCCGTCACGCTGTTCTTCAGTTGCTGCAGGGTGATAGGCTCTTCGGCCTTCTCTGTAGCTGTGGCGTTCTGCTCCACTTCGGGCAGTTCCATTTCTTCGTTTGTCGTTTTGTCCTTTTTCATTGTTTCTAACTCCTAACTCCTAATTCCTAACTTTTCTCGGCGATTCTCAGTTTTGCGCTTCGGCTGCGGGGATTCTGCTCCATCTCCTGTTCCGAGGGCGTGATGACCTTGTTGCCGATCATGCGCAGGGGAGCGTTGATGCGTCCGAAGAAATCCTGTTCCACCTTGCCCTCTGCATTGCCGGCGCGCATTATGTTCTTCACAATGCGGTCCTCCAATGAGTGATAGGTAATGACACTCAGTCGTCCGCCTTTGGCAAGCAGTTCCTGTGCGCTGGTCAGCATCTCCTTCAGGGCCTGCATCTCGTGGTTCACCTCTATGCGCAAGGCTTGGAACAGCCGGGCCAGGTCTTTCTTCAGTTGCGGATTGGCAATCGACAATTGGGAATCCTCCTCCACGGCCTCGACACCCAGCACCCGCAGCAGGTCGCCTGTGGTCTCTATGCGCTTTTTTGTCCGTGTGCTGACGATGGCCTTCGCAATTTTCCGTGCCTGCTTCAGTTCCCCGTAAAGGTAGATCACGTCGGCCAGTTGCTCTTCGCTATAGTTGTTCAGCAGGTCGGTGGCGGTAGCGCCTGCCCTCTGGTTCATGCGCATGTCGAGCGGTGCGTCATAGCGGAAAGAGAATCCGCGCTCCTCGTCGTCGAAGTGATGGCTCGACACGCCCAGATCGGCCAGCAGTCCGTCAATGTGTTCCACCTCGTAGAAGCGCATCCAGTTTTTCAGATACCTGAAGTTGCTTCTGACGAAGGTGAATCTTTCGTCGTCGACAATATTTTTCTCTGCATCGGCATCTTGGTCGAAACTGTAGAGATGCCCCTTCGGCCCTAATCGGCGGAGGATTTCACGCGAGTGTCCGCCGCCGCCAAAAGTCACGTCTGCATAGACACCATTGGGCTGGATAGCCAGCCCATTGACACTCTCCTGCAACAGCACGGGAATGTGATAAATTTCAGCGGTGTTCATCATCTTCGTGCTATGTTGGCTTGTTCATAATGGCCTTCAGTCTTGATGCAAATTCAGGTTGTGGCATGAATGGCTCTTGGGTCTTTTCTGCCGCCCAGATCTCTATCTTGTCGTCCATTCCGATAAACCTGACCGATTGGTCGATTTCTGCGGCTTGTAGGAGTCGTTTGGAAATGAGGAAGCGCCCGTTGCCATCGAGCGTGAGCACTTCCGCTTCCGCCATGAAGGCCCTGAGCACCATTTCTTCATCCTCGTCCCATTCCGACACTTTTGCCGATATCTTGTCCAGTCGTTTGTTCCATGCACTTTCGGGATAGAGCACCAGGCATTTGCCATGGATGCTGGTGCGCAACACCAGTATTTCCTCGCCCGCAACCTGTAGCTGCTTGCGGAAAGTGGCGGGAAGGAAAACGCGTCCTTTCGCGTCGGTCTTGGCTTCTATGTTGCCAAAAAAGCGCATGTGTACCTTATTCTATATTATAGTTCAAACACGTGTCGGATGCAAAAGTAATAATTTTCCTCCACATTCCCCCACAATTCCCCACATTTTTTTGATTTTAACTTTTGATAAGACTTTTTCTGTCTTGATTTGTGCTTGGCCCGTCGTTCTCTATAGAGACGTTTTTGGTTGAAAATCTTTCACCGAAAAGCTGACTGTTTGCGGTTTTTTATAAGTTTTTTATTTCGTCTTGTTAGTTTTTACACAATTTAGCCTAAAAAAAGAAAGAATATGGAAGTTTTATCGTACTTTTGCAGTTCCTTAGGTGAGAAAGCAAGCAATCAAAAATCATGGAAACGATTATAGAAAAGACAATCGACATCGAGAAAATACTGAAGGGCAAGATGGGCGCCAAGGCCAAATGGGTACCCGGACCATGCGTCAGTTGGCTGAGGCATGTCATCCATGAGGACTGGCTGAACAAGTTCTTGTGGGATGCCCGCGACTTGAAAGGGACACCGTGGCTTGAGGCTTGTCTTGAATACCTGCAAACCAAAATAGAGGTGGAGGGAATGGAGAACCTGCCCGACAAGAACGACGGTAAACTCTATACTTTTGTTTCAAACCACCCCATGGGTGGCATCGACGGCGTGGCACTCGGCTCTGTCATCGGCAAACATTATGACGACCGCTTCCGCTACTTGGTGAATGACCTGCTGATGAACCTGCCCGGTCTGGCTCCGCTCTGCATCCCAATCAACACCACGACGAAGAAGAGCCGCTCGTTTCCGCAGATTGTGGAGGCAGGCTTTCAGGGCGACTACCATCTGCTGATGTTTCCGGCGGGTCTTTGCTCACGGAGGCGCGACGGACAGATTCGCGACCTGCCTTGGAAGAAGACTTTCATCACCAAGAGCGTAGAGACGCATCGCGACGTGGTGCCCATCTTCTTCGGTGGGCGCAACAGCGATTTCTTCTACCGTCTGTCGAATATCAGCGACCGCTATGTGAAGAAAGTCAACATTGCCATGCTCTTCCTCGTCGATGAAATGTACAAAAACTGTGGAAATACCTTCCATGTGAAAATTGGAAAACCCATTCCCTGGCAGACCTTCGACAAGTCGAAAACGCCGATGGAATGGGCAGAATTTGTGAAATCTCAAGTGTATTCGTTATAGCAATGGAACAGCCAATTATTGCCCCCATCCCTGTAGAGGTGCTCAAGAGCGAACTGACTCCTGACCGCCAGTTGCGTATGACCAACAAGAGTCACAACCAGATTTTTGTCATCACCGCCCATCAGGCTCCCAACGTGATGCGTGAGATTGGCCGACTGCGCGAAATCGCTTTCCGCGAGGCTGGAGGCGGAACGGGCATGGACTGCGACATCGATGAGTTCGACATTTGCGAGAACTGCTACAAGCAGCTCATTGTGTGGAATCCCGAAGCCGAGGAGATCATTGGCGGCTACCGCTATCTGGAAGGTACGAAATGGGAGATGGACAAGCACGGTCAGCCCATATTGGCCACCAGCCACATGTTCCATTTCTCTGAAAAGTTCCTGAAAGAATACATGCCTTACACCATTGAGTTGGGCCGCTCGTTCGTGTCGTTGCCTTACCAGTCGTCGCGCATGGGAGCCAAAAGCCTCTTTGCCCTCGACAATCTTTGGGACGGATTGGGCGCGCTGACGGTCATCATGCCCAACGTGCGCTATTTCTTCGGAAAGATGACCATGTATCCCAGCTATATCCGTGAGGGACGCGACATGATTCTCTATTTCCTAAACAAGCATTTTGGCGATAAGGAAAAGCTCGTTATCCCGATGAAACCGCTGAAAATTGAATCCGATGAGGCTGAACTGGCTAAGCTGTTCTGCGAAAAAGACTTCCGTTCTGACTATCGCATCCTGAATCGTGAGGTACGCCGCTTGGGCTATAACATACCGCCGTTGGTCAATGCCTATATGAACCTGTCGCCCACGATGAAGCTTTTCGGCACGGCCATCAACTATGGTTTTGGCGATGTGGAGGAGACGGGCATCCTGATTGCCATGGATGAGATTTTGGAAGAGAAGCGTGTGCGTCACATCGACTCGTTTATCAGGGAGCATCCGGAGGCATTGAAGATTACGAGTGGTGCCAACAAGGTGATCTACAAACACAATTATTGAGGGGTTCTACCGTTGATATTGTTTTATCTCACAATTGATAATGAATGACGGTGCCATTGATATTGAATGGCACCGTCATTGATGTTCAATGACATCGTTATTGATATGGTATTGCGGGATCTTTTATATTCAATGGCAGAACGCTTTCCGATTTGACTTTATTTTACTGTCTTTTTGCCTTGTGGAAACGCAGCCGAACGGATGATGAAGATGCCATGACGGGCGGATGGGTTGATGCGCTGGCCCTTCAGGTTGTATAGCCCGCCAGTAGCATCAGTGTCGTTGTCAATGGTACGGATGCCGGTGTTCACATTGTCCAAGAATATTTGCATCTCCGACTGGGGCCATTCCATGTAGGCACGGAACCCCTTCATGGTAGTTTCTTCAGTGGCTTTCTCGAATTTCGGGAAAGAGGCTTCCGGGTCTGTCAGCACATACTTGTCTGTGAGTGAACCTGCTTCCGCCGGTGCATAAAAACCTTGGAAAACAGCCCCGTTCTTCGTTGTCTGAAGGTACAGGGGATCGGCGTTCGTGCGGAAATAGGTGACGTTGTGGAACTGGAACACGTCTTTTTCGGTCTTTGTATAGAAAAGGTAGGGTGTCTGAGCGTAAAGGGTGTTCACCGACTTGAACTTCAGGCTGTTGTTGGTGCAGTCGCCAAGCTCATAGAAAACGACGTCGTTGCCGAAGATGGTGGGATCGTTCACGGCGAACGGAAGAATGATGATGTTCCAGCCGGCTTTCATGCTGTAGTTGAGTGTGACGATGTCGTAATCGCCCCAGTTCTCGAAATAGTCTAAGGAACCGTTGTCTTCACTGAGAACCGGCCCTTCATCGATGGAAACGGCAATTTTTGCACTTTGAAGCTCAATATCTTCATTGCTGACGGTGAAATAAGCCTCGCCGCTAAGGGCCTCTTCGGGGGTGAACGTCACGGTGAAGGTCTTGGTGGCAAAGCCTTCGACAGTCTCCACGATGCTCTCGCCATATTGCTGGTAGCCGATGAAGAATCTGGCGGTGAGTTGTTCTGACTGGCCTGCCATCTCCTTCACGCTGATCGAGGCCGTGTACTCATTGTGCTTGCTTCCTTTCTCGGGAATCGAGGTGGCGGTGATCTGCGCATTATGGTTCACTTCCAGTGGTTTCAGTCCGGTGAAGTTGTCAAGGTCGTAGTCGTCGTTGGCGAAACGGAACTGATAGATGCCTGGCTGTAGGTCTTTGATGGTGTAGGTGGCAAATTCGGTCATGTTGTTGTCCAAACTGATGCTCTCATAGCTGACAAAGTCGCCGCCGTCTTTTGAAACGGAGATTTTAATGGTTGTGAACATGCCCGTTGATTTCGCCTGAAATTGCAGTTTGTCGCCTCTTTCTGCCACCAAGGCAGGGGTGGTCAGGAAGTGCTTGTAGCCGTCGTAGTAGCCTGCGTATGCTCCGTGGGCCACGCCGTCGGCAAACGACCAGCCCGTTTCGTCGACCTCCCATCCTTCAGGCAGTGCATTGCCGCTAAAATCCTCCAACCATGCATTAGGGTCAGGGGTAGGTTCTGGATCCGGGTCTGGGTTAGGGTCTGGATCTGGGTCAGGGTCTGGGTTAGGGTTGGGATCTGGGTCTGGGTCAGGATCTGGATCCGGGTTAGGGTTAGGGTTATTGTCAGCCGCCGTATAGGTGACATCGTCGATGCAGGCGGAATAGAGCACAATGGCCACTTGTCCCTGATAGTCGCCCAATAAGACGGTATCCTTTTTCCAGTCTCTTCCTTTATAGGTCGTCGATGCCCAGATGCGCTCGCCCAGTGTGCCGTTCTCATAGCGATAGATGAGAATCTGGCCATTGGGGTAGGAACCGGACACCCCATAGCTTCTCCAGTAGAAGGTCAGGCTTCCCTTCACAGGTTCGGTGACGACATAGTTGTCGGTCAGCGACTTGCCGTTGGACCATAGGCCAGCGGTGTTGTCCATGCCGCGGTCGTCGTTGTTGGTCACATCGCCTACGAGCTGCCAGCCCTCGGGAAGTCCTACTTCACTGTCGAAAGTGGCGGTGAGGCTCTTTGCACTGGCTGAGGTTGAACCCAACAGGGCAAGGAATAGGGTGAGGAAAGGGAGAATTTGTCTCATAAGATTGTTGTTAGTAGTCTTGTATTTTTTTGCAAAAATAGCATATTTTTCTGGAAGTCCAATAGTTTATTATATATTTTTAGCTATAGATGCAATAAAATGCAAAAAGTACTTGACTTGTATGCATTACAAAAGGAGAGCACGCCAAATCTGGCATGCCCTCCTGATGGTTAGGAAAATGAATGGTTTACTTCAGTACGACCTTCTTGCCGTTGACGATGTAGACAACACCCTTCTGGACGTTGTTTACCTTCTTGCCGTTGAGGTCGAAGATCTGGACGTTCTCACCAAACTGAGCCTTGATGCTCTTGATGGCGGTAGCATCCTCACCCTTGACAACGGGAACAAGCTTGGTCACTCTGTCGTTGGTGGTATCAATATCACCGTCGACGTTTACCCAGGCAATCAGCTCGGCCTCAACGTCCTCAGTGGGTTCGAAGATGTCGGTGGGGATAGTGAACTCCACATAGCCGTTGGCACCTGCCTTAACGTTGACAGACTGCTCCATAGCATGGTCGTTGACAGAGAACATGATGGCAACGTTATCCAAGTCCACGTTACTGTTGTTCTGATACCATACCTGTACCTTGTTCTCCTGGCTCAGGTTGATCTGTGTGAGACCACGGAAATCAACGATAGCCATGTCGATGACAGGCTGGACGGGAGCATTCTCGAAGGTAACGGTAACCTCGGCCTGGGCAGCACCAGTCTGCACATAGTATTTGGCTGTTGATCCGGCAGTGAAGGGAGCTTCTTCAGTAGCTGTGATAGTGAAGGTGACAGTTGTTGACTGTCCGGCGGGCAGAATAAGGTCGAGGGCCTTTTCCTCAACCGTGGTGGCCTCCTTCAGCAGTTTCACCGTTACGCCCTCGGCATCAATGTCGCTGGTGTTGGTCACAGTAGCGGTGATGTTGAAGCTCTCGGCACCATACTCAACAGTAACGTTCTCGGCTACAACAGCGAAGGTAGCCTCGGGAGCTGCGCCGTATGAAACGGGCAGGGTCTTGCTGACTCTGTTGTTGGTGTTATCAATGTCGTCGTCGATGTTCACCCAAGCAATCAGCTCGGCCTCAACGTCCTCGTTGGGCTCGAAGATGTCGGTGGGGATGGTGAACTCTACAGAACCGTTCCTACCGGCAGCAACGCTGACGATTGCGTTCTGAGCGTGGTCGTTGACAGAGAAGTTGATGGTAACATTCTCCAAGTCCACGTTACCGTTGTTCTTGTACCATACCTGAACCTTGTTCTCCTGGGTCACGTCGATCTCGCTGACACCCTGGATAGCCTCGATGGCCATATCGATAACGGGCTCTTCGGGAGCGGCCAGAACACTGACCGTAATGTAGCAGCCATACTTGTTGTCAGAGGTCAGAGCCTGCATGCTGTAGGTTCCAGCGGCAAGGGCATCGATGGTGAAGTTCACGATAGTTTCGGCACCGGCGGCAAGCTCGGCGATGGTATCAGTGGCGATGACACCGTTGTTCCACAGGTAGATAATCACTTCGGTGGCATCCACCTCGCTGTTGTTTTTCACGGTCACGGGAATCGTGATGGTCTCAACGGGAAGTTGAACTTCCACGTTGTTGGCGGTCAGCTCGAAGGTAGCCTCGGGAGCGGGAACTGCATTCACGGTGAGTTTGGCTTCCATGGTGTTGTCAGTGAGGTTTTCGTCATCAGCCACCTCAACAGTAGCGGTTACGTTCAGTTCGCCAGCCTCTAAGCCTTCAGAAGCGACTGTGATGTAGCAGGCAGCCGACTGTCCTGCATTGACAGACACGGTGGTAGTGCCGAGTTCTGTCTCGCCAGCCATCAGCGTGACGGCAGCTTCGGTGATGTCCACATTACCCTTGTTCTGAACCATGATCTGGACTCTGTTGGTCTCATTGGCCAGTTCAAGAGTGCCGTAGATGCCTGTGATGGCCAGGTCGATGACATCCACAACGGGAGCGGCCTGAACGGTTACGGTAATCTGGCAGCCATACTTGTTGTCGCCGGTCAGGGCCTGCATGCTGTAGGTGCCTGCGGCAAGGGCGTCGATGGTGAAGTTCACGATAGTCTCGGCACCGGCGGCAAGCTCGGCGATGGTATCAGTGGCGATGACACCGTTGCTCCACAGGTTGATGGCCACGTTCTCGGCGTTCACCTCGCTGGTGTTCTTCACGGTCACGGGAATCGTGATGGTCTCAACGGGAAGTTGAACTTCCACGTTGTTGGCGGTCAGCTCGAAGGTTGCTGCGGGGGCCTGCTTTGTGAAGGTCACGGTCTTGCTTGTGGTGAAAGCATCGGCATTGTCGGCACTCAGTGTCAGGGTTACCAGGTGTTCGCCAGCCTCGATGCCTTCAAGGTTGAACTTCATGTTCTGCCATTTCTGCTCGTCGATGGCAAGTGTGCCAATCTCCCAACTTGTGTTTACTTCGTTGTCGACGAGCACGTCTAACTTGGCATTCTGGGCAGCGGCATTACCCTCGTTCTTGGCATAGACCACGAATACGCCGTTGGCATCCATGTCGTAGGTGTCGCCCAGTGTGGTGTTGGTGATGTTCAGCGAAGGAGCTGTCTCCACCACTTCAGTGGAGCCGCCAGTGTAGGTCACCTCGATAGAGGAGATGTAGCGGTTGTTGGTCTTCGCGGCAGCACGGAAGATAAGGCTGTTGGCCTCGCCTGCCCATGTGGAGGTCATTCCGCTGTAGCTGTTTGTAATGCCGGTTGAACTTTCGTTCTTGCCGCTGGCATTGCAAAGCACCAAGCTGGCAGAGCCACTGCTGAATGTGAACACAATCTTGGTGAGAGTTACGTCTGCACTGACACCAGCCACCGTTAGACGGTTGCCGTTATAGAAAAGTACAGTGTTGCCAGAATATTTGGGGGCGAAGTCGCCACCGCCCTCTTCCCATGTCAGTTTGACGTTGTTGTCAACATAGATGGTTGTCAGGGCATCGCCAGAAGCGGCTTCCCACAAAACGGTGGTCGAAGTGGCTTCGTCCTGTGCAAATACGCTGCCGCATACCATTGTGAGGGCTGCGAGCAACATTGTGCGTAAATTTTTAATCATGATTTTCTTTTTGTGATAATTGTTCTGATGTGTGTCTGACCCAATGTCACATCGTGTTTTTTGAAGATTTTCGGTTTGAGTATGCCGGCAGGTCAGCGCGTTCCCCAGTCTTAGTGGTAGAGGCAGGCATACATTGATGCTGGTTCTTTTTCTTTTTTATGGTTCTTTGTTTGTATTTAATTTGTAATTTTGAAATAATATAAGTATATGATTCGAATAATTATACATGTAACCATCAAAATTAGGATTTTTAGTTCAATTATCCAAATAATATGACGAAAAACATATAAATGAATCTGTAATATTGTCGTTTGTCGTTATTTTGTATTGATAAAAGTATTACAGAATCATATTGGATGGCTTGTCTGTATTCATTGTGAAATGCATAAATACACAAAAAATGGAAATCTGCCTTTAAAGACAGATTTCCATTTTAATATAAAGATGTCAGAGCCGAATGACGATGATTAGAAGTTGTCTTCCTCTTCCTCGTCATACCAGATGTCCTTGCGGCGCGACTGGAACTCACCATCGTATTCCACATCGGTGGGCGCGATGCTCTGTTGGTCGTTGGCCAAGTCAAATCTTGAAGCCATCAGAACATGTTCGGTAGCATATACATATTCTGTAATGCCCGGTGCAATATAGTGTTTTCTGATCATAACTATTCTTTTTCTTTGTACCCTGGCTCCCCTCCCCGGAAGGAGGGAAGTCGGGGTGGTTAAACTATTTGTTTAGCTCTTTTCTCACTTAATCACGACCTTCTTGCCGTTGATGATGTAGAGGTTGTCCTTCTTCAGGTTCTCAACACGCTGGCCCTGCAGGTTGAAGATCTGGCCCTCGGCCTTCTCGGCAGCAATAGTGCCAATCTTGGTCGAATTGCCGTTCTCGTCGAAGAAGGCGATACGTGCAGCAGCACCCTGTGGCAGCACGAAGTAGGCGCGGAAGCCCTTCATCGAGGCTTTGTCAGAACCCTTGGCAATCTTGGCCTCATTGGTCACACCATACTTGCCAGTCATCGTGCCTGCGGCCATCGGAGTGTAAGTACCCTGGAAGGTGGCATAGTTCCAAGTCGTGGATGAAGCCTCTGTCTCGCTGATGGTGATGTTGTTCAGAACGATGGGGTTCGTGATGGCATTGGCAACATACACCACGTAGGGCTTGGCGGCCACAAGCTTAGTAGTAACCTCCGTGAATTTGAGCGCACTATCGTCATAGCCTGTGAAGTCGTACACCTTGGCACCTGTACCGAATACTTCCTTGGTGACAGCAAACGGCAGGCAAACAGTGTTCCAGCCAGCTGCGAATGTGCGGTTCAGTGTCACGGTAGCGTAATAGCCGGCCTCGACATTGGTACCATCGGTTTCGCTAAGCTCAATCGTCAGCGGGTCCAGCTTGAAGCCTACAAGGTTGTCGATGTAAGCGTTGCGACCGGTGAAGCGCAGGTAGTAGTTGCCTGCTTCAGAAGCCGTGAAGGTCTGCTCGCCAGTCGTGGTTATTACCACTTCGTCACTCCAAGTCTTACCGTCGGTAGAGTATGCGTATGAGAGGGCGTTTCCAAGAGAAAGCACATCGAAGGTGAGAATTTCGTTCTCTGCAGCTTCCAAACGCGGTGTGATGACTGCCTTTGCATCCCAACCAGTGAGACGTGCTACGTTGTTACCATCGGAATTATAAACAGTCCAGCCATTCTCGTTGAACCAAGTAGCCAGAGGATCTGTACCCTCAAAGTCCTCACTCCAGGTGTCGACATCAATAGAGCGACCGCTCAGAGCCACTGTGAAGGTGCTGTTGGTAGCAGCATCCACCTTATAGGTAAATGTCAGGTTACCGCTCACCTTACCCTGCTCAGCCTTCAGCGTCACTTTTACATCAGCCGTCTCACCAGCAGGAATACCTGCTTCACGGAACGTAAGTTCCTTGGTGTTATAGTTCCAAACAGCACCGTATGTGCCAGCAGGGAGTTTAAGCCACTTGTATTTCTGGCCAGATTCCAGTGTTCTGGTACCAAGCTCAGTGATGTCAGGAGCATCTTCAGTTAGTTCAGCATACTTTTCACTCCAGTCACTTGTATGAATTTCGAAACCAGCATCGCCTGTGATTACAAGATTATTCAGCACGAAGACACCTTCAGTAGCGGTCTTCTTGAATGTTCCTGCATCGCCATCGATATCGTTGTTGTTATTCAGATAAATCTTCCAATCAGAATCTTCGCCATCAGAATAGGTAAATCCTTCAGGAACATTGATGCTATTGATGAGCAGAGGAGCACTACCTGCGTTCGTGATGGTGAAGGTCTTGGTCGTAGCCTCCTTCACAATGCCGTAAGCTACAGCATCGCCATCCTCGATAGCTTCTGAGCCGAGAGCCAGCTCGAACTTAGGAGCAGCAGCGTTCACAGTGACAGTAGCAGAAGCAGTAGAAACGGTGTTAGACAGATTCTCCTTAGCCTTGAAGGTAAACGTACCGCCTTCGAGAGCAGAAGTAGTAACGCTTACAGACATCGTGGTGCTCACACCAACGGCCAACTGACCCATGGTACCGTATGTGAACCAGTGGTATCCGTCATCGTTCTTGTCATCCCAACCCTTGAAGGTGAATACATTACCATCAGAGGTGGCCATGTCGGTAGAACGGTTCCAAATGTTTGCGTCATTGAGACCATTGTTTTCAGCGTTATAGTCTTCGGCTGTACTGGGCTTCAGACGGACGATGCGGAAGTTGGTATTGCCATTCAGTTCGCCACTGTAGAAACCTGCGATGTTGGTCTCAGTCAGTCTTGACCATGACTCAGCCTTACCCCAGCTATAGAGTGCCAGCACTGCATCAGCAGTTGCATAATCACCAGGAGTAACAAAGATTGTCTGACTATTAGCAGCCGTCCATGATGTTGCATTGCCATTGAGCACATTACCATCGGCATCGGTGATGCTGACGCTTACATTTGCAGCATCCTGTGCAATAGTACCGTTGTTCTTCACCGTCACGTTGAACGTTGAAGTGAACTGGTTGCTTACATCTGCATTAACAGTAGCCTCGCTGGTCAGAGCAAAGTCGGTAATCTGGAGTGTGCGAGTCTGCGAAACCACTACATTGGTGGTCTGCGATTCCCAAGCCACAGTGTTGTCGCCATAGTAAACCACAATCTTAGCAGCGTAGGTCTTCTCGGTAGCAGGCACATTGCAAGTCATTGAGAAGGTATAGCTACCATCAAGACTTACGCTGTGTGCATCGGCTGTAGCAACCTCAGCATCATCGAAGAACAGCTTAGCATAAACACCTTCTTCTGTAGCACGCAGGCTGTTAACAGTAGCCGAAGCACTGACACCATTCACAGTCTCAGGAATCAGCGTAGCCGTCGGGAAGGTTGTAGCCGATACATAGAGGTCGTGCTCGGGAGCAGTCAACTTCTTCAAGCCAGCAAGATTGTCGATAGAAGCATTCAAGCTGACGAACTTCACATAGTACTCGCCATCAGCCAGTGCATTGAGCGAGACGTTCTCACCTTCCTCAGTCAGAGTAACGGTCTTGGCCAGCGTCCAATCCTGACGGTCGGTAGAAGTGTAAACCTTCAGCTCGCCATCAGCGTATGTGCTTTGCAGTTTAGCATCGAAGCTCAGCACGTTCTTGCCAGCTTCAGCACCATACTTCTCAGTGATAATCTCCTTGTCTACACCTGTGTAAACATGGGCTGTACCTTGGGTGAAGAGCCATCCGCTGGCCTCCTGATACCAACCAGCAGGCTTAGCATTACCAGCGAAGTCCTCATAGAGAGCTGCCGGGTCATTGAGTGTTGCGGTGTAGTTCAGTGTGACGGGAGCCACCCAGCCAGTAGAGGTGATGGTCAGCGAACCGTTCTTAGCTTCGTAAGGAGCTACGTAAGGCATCGTCACCACGATGGTAGCGCTCTTTCCGGCAGGGATGGTCAGCGTGTTTTCGCTCTTTGTAACACCTTGACCCATAGCTGTCACCTCGAAGGTAACAACGTCAGAATCCAGTGTGGACACGAGATCACCATTACCTGTGTTGCTCAGCACGTAAGTAGCAGTAGCAGCTGCGGTCAACGTACCAAACTCCTTCGTGCTACCGTTTACAACAGCATCGTTGCTCTCGGTCAGAGCCATCACAGGAGCAGTGGTGGGAGCGAAGCCATAGATGTCATCAATATCAACATATCTGCCATAGATTTCAACAATCGCTGTTCCAGCTGGAATACCGCTTAACGTGATATTTGTGAAATCACCAGTTGTTACTTGTGAAGCGTAGTCTGCATAGTCAGTCCAAGTCACACCACCATTCGAAGTATAGCGAATCTGGAATGTAGGAGCAGAGTTGCTATACTGACGCTTTGCCTTGAAGACAAGAGACTCGTCTGCACCAACGGTGAGCGGTGTTGTAATCAAAGAAGAAGCGGTATATCCAGCACGTGCATGATAATTGCCAGAGGTTGTCGCAACCGTCCAACTATTAGCAGTCCATGCTGTAGGAAGAGCATTGTTCTCAAAGTCCACGAACAGTTTGTTGTGGTCGTATGTGAAACCACTGAGTTCAATCACCTTGTCTGCGATAGGATCATCTGCCGAGATGGTCAGCGTCGCATTGTGATTACCGAGATTGTTTTTCAGCTGCTTCACGGTAACAGTGGCAGTAGCATTGACTGCCAGCTCAGTAGCAGAAACTTCAACGCTATAGTGATCAGCATTGTCGCCAGAGAGTGCAGCGGCCAGCCCCGTCAAGGTAGCCTTACCCTCGTTCTTTACGGTCAGCGTCCAGGTAGCATCGGCTTCGTCTGACTTATTGCCGAAGCCATAGCTTGCACCGGCCAAAGACTCGCCATCGTAGACAGCCATGACAGGTTCCAGAGCTTCAGTAAGGCCGTAGATATTGCTAATGTGTACATATTTTCCAGTAAACTGTAGTTCGTAATTGCCAGCTTCAGTGATTGTGCCAACAAGTGTCACATAATCTTTACCAATGTTTGCAGCAGCTATCAGCGTGTGCCAGCTTTCTTCACCCACCTGACGGTAGTTCACACCGAATGTGTAGCTAGTAGATGTGTATTCCTGATAAGCTCGCACCACGACTTGCTCATTTGCCTCAGCTGTCAGTGATGCCGTCTGCAGTGTGGCGGTGTTATAACCACAACTAATGTCTGTGCTGTTCTTGGTGAAATTGGTATTAGTCCAAGTAGAAGGAATACTTGCAGTCGCAAAGTCAAGATTCAGCTTGTTGTTGTCAACCATCACACCGCTTACGGCTACAGTGAATGAGCTACCATCACTGCCGTTTACTATGATGTTACCACTACGATAACCGCTAGAAATCTGGCCAAAAGTGATAGTCAGTGTTGTGCTTTCATCCTTTGCAAGTTCGGTTTTACCAAGCACTGCAGAGAATCCAGCAGGAACTTCATCCTGGTCAAGTGTCAGTGTACCTGTACCATCGTTCTTGATATAATAGATCTGGGTAGCATCTTCTGTCACGAAACCAAAGTCCTTTGTTACGCTTGTAGCAGCAGCCACGTTGCAACCGGCATCGGTGTAAGCACCCAGCTTCGGGTCGTTGGCGTTCAGCTTGAAGCCTTGGAAATTATCAAGGTTGTAGCTGTCAGCCTTGAAACGGAACTTGTAGTTGCCTGCTTCAAGACCTGTAATTGTTGCAGTGCCACTATTTCCTGTATTTAAGGATCCAATAGTGGGTGTTGTCGTGCAGCTCTCCCAAGTGCCACCATTCTTCGATTTTTCGATGGTAATAGAGGTGTAATTACCAGTTGCAACATAATCAAAAGAGAGAGAAGCGTTTGTTCCATCAACAGCAAGTGACGGAGTTATTAAATAATATGCTGTACTGCCTGGATACGAACCTTTTGCTACACCATCTGCAAATGTCCAATAAGTTGTACTTGTTCTTTCCCATCCGTTAGGCAGTGCATTACCACTGAAGTCCTCGCTCCACTGCTCAATGCGTGTACCTTTTACGGCAAATGTCTTGGCAGTCAGTCCCTCATTGCTTGGAGTAACGGTGATATTGGCTGTCTTCTCAACATCGAGCACGGGACTTTCGTTAGGATAAACGAAGGTCACGGTGAAGGTCTCGCTGGAATGACCTACTACCTCAAGTGCAGCAGGCGAGACAGTGAAGTCAGTCGTGTTATTAGAGGCAATCGTAACGTTCAGCGTCTGATCACCATCGTTAACAACGGTAAACGTTTTGCTGATCGCCTTACCCACGCTACCAAAGGCAACGGTCTCGCCAACAGCATCCTCACCATACTTGACGGCCATTTGGGCAGGAGCATTTGAATAGGTGGCTGTTACCTCAATATCGATTGCATCCACATCATCGGCAGCCACGCGGTAGGTTGCTGTGTAGTCCTTCGCTGTAGTACCACTGAAGGTTACTTCAACATCCATCGACTCATTGGGGTCAAGGGATGTCTTGCTCAGTGCTGCAGCAGCGAAAGCATTGTCAGCATCTGCCGTCTCAGTGAGTGTGATGTTCTCCATTGCCACCTTACCAGAGTTGGTAATGGTAATGGTCTTAACAGTCGTCTCGCTCACACTACCAAAGGCAAGTGTTGTGCCAATGACATCGCCTCCAACTTCAAGGACAGGAGCCGCTCCAAGAATTTTAAAGTTGTCAATTGCAGCGGGAGAGGAACCTGTTGATCCGTCGTTTCTCCATGCAAAAACAACCTGATAATTACCTGCTGTTTCAATAGTGAAATCAACACTCTTCGTAGCCCAAGTTGTGCTTCCTCCAAGTTTGCTTCCTCCGTCAAGCCACATTGTCCATCCTGTCGGCAATGTGGAACCACTACCTAAACTTGAATATGAAGTACTTGCAGTAAGTTCAACATCGGCAGGAACCAAGCCTACACGTAAAAAGTCATAGTTGCCTTCACCGTTGCATTTCCAATCATAAGCTATTGTATAATCTCCAGCTTCAAAGCTAAATAGTTTTGTAGCATAGACAAGTGAAGAACTACCATAGCTACTGGTAGGATATGAAGTCCCATCATAGGAGATATACATAGAATAACTACCTCCATTATTCGTTCCAGTACCACGAACCCATTTGTTTGGTACAGTCCCATTTATCAAATCCCAGCCCTTGTTACTCTCAAAGTCGTCTATAAAACCAGTAGCAGGTACTGCGACTTTAGCTGTCTTGAAACTGGTTGAAACCCAAGCACTTTGTTCAGATTCACTACCATAGGTGCGTACTGCAACATAATAGTTAGTTCCAGGATCCAAATCTGTAAACGAATAAGAAGTGCTACTAACATTGATAGGTGTTGCAGCATCCTTATCAAAGTTTGCATCAGTTGAATAAACTATCTGCCAGTTTGTGTCAGCTTCATCACCTTTACTCCAGCTTAAATCAGCGGACTCATAAGTAATGTTTGTTATAGTAAGATTCTTAGGCGGCTTGCAACTGGACGCTGTGTAAGCAAAGGTTGTCTTAGGAAGAAATGATTGTTTATAGACGTAAGTCGCCTGAGCCATACTCTGTGAACTATAGCTGTATGCAGAAGCACCAGAGGTAGCCGTAGTTCCATAGTAATATGCAACTTGCCAGCCGCCAGCAGTTCCTTTTGTAGTATTATAAATACCAATCAGAAGGTTACCTCCACCGTAAGTATAGTTCTTGCTAAATGGAATGCTTAAAGTCTCTCCAGTAGCGTCGAGAGAACCTTGATATACAATATCATTATTAGTGTAGCCACTGAATGCGGAGATTGTGGTTCCACTTACTTCTTTTAAGAAAACAACAAAATTTGCATTTCCGTAAGATGATGATTCTGACGACTTAAGATAGTACGTCAAGCCACTAATAGTTCCACCTGCCATGTCGGATAGCTCAGTTGCAGGAAGAATATATTCCATTTTAACATAGCTGTCACTACGATATCCAAAAATAGGAACAATGTAACTTGATTCTGTGCCGTCATGTACAGTTAAGTTTTCTGCCCATGCCGGACTAGCTCCCCCCGCTAACAGTGCGAGGAGCGAGACGAGTAGCCACCGGCTTCTCAGTCTCAGATTAAAAACATCTTTTTTCATAAGCATTTTTTTGTTTGTTAATTATTGAATGAGTTAAATTGTTTATCTTAGAGATTTGCGATTTCATTTGGAGTCAGGCCCGTTGCATTAGCAATGTCTGTTTCAGACATTCCCATCTGCTTCAGCTTTTTGGCAACTTCTGCACGTCCTTCCGCACGTCCTTCCGCGCGTCCTTCTGCACGTCCTTCCGCACGTCCTTCTGCACGTCCTTCCGCACGTCCTTCTTCTTTCGCATCTTTTTTTGCCGTGTTGATGGCATTCACAATGTCGCGATAGGCTTTGATGCTTTCTTCATATTGTCGCTGATCGTCTGCTGTAAAGCGTGCTATCTCTGCTCGCTCGAAGTCGGTATATGGATTGATATATCTCTCTTGCATAATTCTTGCAATTCAATTTTTGGGGAAACAAAGGTAAAGATTATTTGTTGAATAAATGATAAAAATGAAAGGGTTTATTGCTTTTTGTTGCATTTTTTTTACGAAAACGCTGGTCTCTGCTATAACAATGCCCATGAAAGTGCCCATGCCGGGCCTGTCCCCGCTAATAGCGCGAGGAGCGAGACGAGCAGCCACCGGCCATTTCTCTCTCGTTTTCTTTGGTTTATATTGTTTTTATCCCTTTTGGGTTCTTTTATGTGCATTTGTAATTGTTTTAATGAATTATTTGTCGTTATAGTGTCCCTCTACCTCAACGACGAGGACAGTGACAACGTCATCGTATATGTCGTAGATAATTCGGTCGTGGTCAGTGATGTGGCGAGAATATGTGATACTTTGCCCTCCAATAAGAGGCTCTGGATGGCCTATGCCTGTACGGGGATGTTGTCTTAGCTCAACGAGCAGGTTCTCAAATTTCCTGTGGAGATTGGGATTGGATTTTTTCCATTTCTTTATGACTTTCTCCACCGCTTTCAAATAATTTACTTCGTATGTCATAAAGAACGGAACCAATTTCTTATTTCTTCTTCAGAGCGTAGCGTTGAGCACTTGCCTTCACGAAAGGCTTTTCTGGCTGCATCAATCTTTGCCTGTAGTTCAGGCGTTATTTCGTCGTCGTATTGGGGAACAAGCCGAACTTTCCCAGCACGTGCTGAACTGAGCACGACCTCCTCGCCTCTGTGTGCCATCTCAATGTATTTTGACTGGTTGGCCCTAAAATCTCTTGCTGTAACTACTGTCATGATTTTCTGTGTTATTTGGTTTCGTGTGCAAACGCATTTCTTGTTAGTCAGTTATTTGTGCCTTTTTGGTAAAGACATTTTTGCTTTTTAGCAAGCAAAGGTAAGAAATTGTTTAAAAAAAATCGAAAGAATATATGATTTTCTTACGTTTTATGTTTGTTTTGTTGATTTTTAAAGGGTTTTTTGTCTGAAATGCTCATGTTTGACTCGCTTCTACAAATATTGTGGGGAGTGTCAAGTCAGCGGTGGAAGAACAAAAAAGGCTCTCACGGGGAGAGCCTTGGTATGGGGATGGCTGTTATGGTTATCGAAGCGTAATCTTTGCAGCCTTCTGTCCAATCTGGATGATGTAAGTACCTTGGGGAACCGTGAATTTGCCGGTCATACCTTCTGATGGGATAGCCGTGGTTATCAGGCTGCCGCCTATCGTGTAGAGGCGTACGGTCTTGCCGGCGGCTCCGTCGACCATGATCTGTCCGTCTTTTGCCTGTACCTTCACGTCTTCGCCTTCAATGTTGACGATACCTGTGATATCTTCCGTATAGAGGTTTTCCGTGTCTGCCCACTCAAAGAACACATTGATTACGGTGTGTGTCTGTATGTCGATGGTGAGTCGGCCATTTGCGTAGTTTGCCAGGTTGTCTTCATTGTTGACCAGCAACTGCGACACTTTCCATCCTTCCTTGGGCTGCAGATAGAGTGTGAGCTCACCTTTCTCAGCCTTGGTCTTGAGCACGGTCTCTTCTTCGATATTATAGGTAATGGTCAGTGTGCTGTCGTTGTCGTGTTGTCCGATGATCTCAATGCCTGCACCGTCGCTGTTGTCGTCTCCGTCAATCCAGATGCAGGAGAACGAGCAACGGTTCGGAACCAGTGCCACGCGCTGGCAGTTGCCTGTGAACAAGTCGAACTCATAGAGGGCGGTGTCGTACTTGTGGTTGGTGCGCCACTCCCTGTCGCTGAGGCTGCTCCATGATCCCCACTCGTTGTAGCCCTTGCCACTGTTGTAGTAGCCAATCCAGTAGAGCTTGTTCGGATTGCTCTTGGCAAAGCAGGCTGCCTGGCGCTTGGTCTGTGAGGAATAGCCCGTGGGGGGGTAGGGATAGGAGTATTCAATATAGGTCTCGCTGGTTGTCTCGTCAACGACTTCCTTTGAATTGCGCACAGCCAGTCCGGTCTTCAGGTCGAACTCAATGACTTGAGCACCAGTCAGTTCGCCGTTGGCATTGTATAACTTGCCATCGTCGCCTGTATAGCCACTGGCTCCGCCACTGGTAATGCCGAAAGCCCGGCCCTCGCTATTGATGGCGAAAGCCACGAAATTGTCATAATAGAGTCCAGGGGTGATGGGGGTCATTTTCATGGTCTTCAGGTCGATGGTGCCGATCACCCATCCGTCGTCCACGCCGTCGCGTCCAAAGTCAGTATCGTCCTGGTCGGCCACATAGCTCTCCATCTGTTCTTCGGAAAGTTTGTAGTCCGTAACGTGGAAAATACCGTAGATCTTGCCGTCGATGGGGTTATAGCTCATGCCGGCTGACTCAATGTTTTTTGAAAGGTCGAGATAAAGGTCAGAGCGCGTAAGCAATGCACCTGTGGTGGCATCCCATTTGCGAACGGCAAAGATTTCGTCGTCGGTGGTAGACGACTCGTCGCGCGACATCACGGTGACAATCTTGCCATCGACATAGAGGGCGCCCGAATTGCCGTACATCATATTGAAGTCGCTGACCCAAAGAGCCTTGTCGTCGTCGATGAATCTGCCGCCAGTATATCCTCTGCGTGTACCAGTGGTCTCGTCTTTCACCTCATAGTATTTTCCGCCCTCATAAAATTCCTCGACATTGATTGCCGGTTCCTTGTAGGGGTCGCCCAGCTCGTCGCCATTCAGTTCCATGGCCCAGATACCCCTTTCGACAATAGAGATCTGCTTTCCCAGATTGCTGTTCCATCCCATGTTGATGTTGGGCATCTGGTCACCGTCGTCGTAGCGGTTGTTGTGCAATACTCCTTTGATTTTGATTTGTGCGCTCATCGGCATGCAAAACAGCACGGCGAGAATGAGCAGTGAGATTTGTAGTTTTTTGTTCATGTTTTTGTTACTAATTATCGTCGATCTTTTTACCGTTAATGCTCAATTTTTCAATACGTTTTGGATTTTTATGTGTAAAATATAAGCAGTGTCGATAAGATTTGGGTGCAAATATCGTAATAATATTCGATATTAGCAAAAAAAAATAATGAAAATTCTAATTATATTGTCAAATTGTTTCCAAATCGACCAATTTTGTTATATTTTGAAAGAATCCGATGAATTGCAACTTGTTTTTTTATAAATATTGTGTCTTTTCATGTCATGGTTTGCTTTTTTTTCAGTACCTTTGTGCCACTATTTATATATAAATGACGCTTATGAGCGGAAAAAAGTTTTTTGGAAAAATATTCAGTGGCTACCTGTTCCTCCATCTGTTGGCGATGGTGGTAGTGGTAGTGGCATTGTGTCTGGGTGTGAAGTATGGTTTGGACATCTATACCCATCACGGCGAAGGCATCGAAGTCCCCAATCTCTATGGATTGGACTATTATGAGATGCGCAACCGCTTGGAAGACCAGAATCTCATTGTGGAGGTCAACGACAGCGGTTATAACAAGCTGATGGCAAGCGGTTCCATCCTCTCGCAGACACCGGGTGCCGGTACGATGGTGAAGGAGGGGCGTGTGATCTATGTCACCATCAATTCCGCCTCTTCGCCTGCGGTCACAATTCCCGATATTATCGACAACAGCAGTTTCCGTGAGGCACAGGCTCGTCTGACTGCCATCGGCTTCCGCCTGATGGATCCAGAGGTGATCCGTGGTGAGCGCGACTGGGTCTATGGCGTGAAAGCCGGCAATCGGAACCTTCAGGCTGGCGACAAGGTGCCTGTGGAAACGGTGCTCACCCTTGTCATTGGAAGCGGTGTCACGGAAGAGGATTTGGAGGATGCCATGCTCGATGTCCCTCTTGATGGTGGTGAGGTAGATGATTTTGAAGTTGTGGAATAAACTGACGATTGATGCAGAACGACGACATTGACGAACTGGAGCTGATGGACGACATGGGCGAAGGCGAGGCGGAGCCCTCTGCCGACGGCCAGCTCTATGAGCATTTCCGCTTGGAGGTGGATCGTGGACAGGTGCCCCTTCGCATCGACAAGTATCTGATGGAGCACATGCAGCATCAGACGCGCAATCGTATTCAGGCAGCTGCCGATGCCGGCTTCATCTATGTCTGCACGGCTGACGATCAGGCCAACGGTCGTCCTCCCCGTCCAGTGAAGAGCAACTATAAGGTTCGTCCCGGCGACGTGGTGACGTTGATGCTCGACCGTCCGCATTTCGATACGACCATCGAACCGGAGGACATTCCCCTCGACGTGCGCTATGAGGACGATTCGCTGATGGTCATCTACAAACCGGCGGGCATGGTCGTCCATCCCGGTTGCGGCAATTTCCACGGAACCTTGGTGCATGCCATTGCCTGGCATCTGCGCAACTTGCCTACCTACGACCCTAACGACCCACAGGTGGGACTTGTCCACCGCATCGACAAGGATACCAGCGGTCTGCTCGTGGTGGCGAAGACGCCAGAGGCGAAGTCGGATCTGGGCAAACAGTTCTTCAACCATGACACCCACCGTTCGTATGTGGCACTGGTATGGGGCAACTTTGTGGAAGGCGAAGGACGCATTGAGGGCAATATCGGGCGCGATGTCCGTGACCGTCTGCGCATGGATGTGTTTGCCCCCGATTCGGGTATCGGAAAACCCGCCGTCACCCACTACCGCGTGCTGGAGCGCTATGGCTATACCACGCTGGTGGAATGCCGGTTGGAGACAGGCCGGACCCATCAGATCCGTGCCCACATGAAGCATATCGGCCATCCGCTCTTTGCCGACGAGCGCTATGGCGGTTGCGAGATTCTGCGCGGCGAGCGCACGGCTTCCTATAAGGCCTACATACAGAACTGCTTCAAGCTCTGTCCGCGTCAGGTGCTCCATGCCAAGACACTTGGCTTCCGCCATCCCCTCACGGGCGAGCAGATGGACTTCACCAGCGACCTGCCCGACGACATGCAGGCACTGATCGATAAATGGAGAAATTATTTCAAAAATAAAATATGATACAACAAAAACGTACCATTGCCATCGTCTGTGGTGGCGATTCTTCAGAGCACGATGTTTCGTTGCGCTCGGCTCAGGGTATTTATTCTTTTATGGACAAAGAGCGATATGAGGTCTATATCGTTGATATGCGAGGTACCGATTGGCATGTCGAACTTCCTGATGGCATGACGGCACCCATCAACATGAATGACTTCTCGTTCAAGGAGAACGGAAAAACACGATTCTTCGACTATGCCTACATCACCATCCACGGTACACCGGGCGAGAATGGCATCTTGCAAGGCTATTTCGAGCTGATCCACATGCCTTACTCTACAAGCAATGTGTTGGTGGAGGCGCTGACTTTCGATAAGTTTGTACTGAACAACTATCTGCGTGGCTATGGTGTCCGTGTGGCCGAGAGCGTGCTTGTGCGCCGTGGCCAGGAACAGCTGATCAGCAAAAGGGACATCATTGACAAGGTGGGGATGCCCTGCTTTGTGAAGCCGGCCAACGACGGCTCCAGCTTCGGCGTGTCGAAGGTAAAGAAGCCCGACCAGTTGGCGGCTGCCTTGCGTGTGGCAATGATGGAGAGCGACGAAGTGATGATTGAGTCGTTTCTTGAAGGAACGGAAATCACCGTGGGTTGCTACAAGACGAAGGAAAAGCAGGTGGTGTTCCCCGTTACGGAGGTGGTGACAAAGAATGAGTTCTTCGACTATGACGCAAAATACAATGGACAGGTAGAAGAGATTACACCGGCCCGTATCCCAGCCGAACAGGCTGAACGCGCCCAGAAGCTCACATCGGCCATCTATGACATCCTTCACTGCAACGGCATTATCCGCATCGATTATATCATTTCTCCAGAAGGCGATATCACCATGCTCGAGATCAATACCACGCCGGGCATGACTGCAACCAGTTTCATTCCCCAGCAGGTGCGTGCCGCCGGCTTGAGCATGAAGGACGTGCTGACAGACATTATTGAGAACCAGTTCTAATACAAGCCCCCTAAGTTAGGGGGTTGGGGGTCTGAACAAACAATAATCATATTTCTATGGAAAGTTTTTATAATAGAGGGGCTGCTTGTTCAGACCCCCAACCCCCTAACTTAGGGGGCTTATTCGATGAAATCCGCCCTTATGAGGCTGGTGAGATGCAGCAGGCATTCGAGGAAATGCTGAATGACCGGCAGTTTAATGCGCTTATGAAGGGTTTTGCACCTTGGTTACCGAAAGGGTTGCGTAACGGTTTGTTACGTTTGGCCTTCAAGGGCGTGAAGACCCCGCTCGACTTCCAGATGCGCTTCATGAAGCCTGTCGTGAAGCACATCATCCGCAAGCATACCGACGGCTGCACGTTCGATGACAGCAGCTTGAAGGGTAGTGCGAACGAGCGATTCACGTTCGTCTCCAATCATCGCGACATCGTGCTCGACTCCGCTTTCCTCGACGTGAAGCTGATTGAGGCTGGCTATCCCACGACGGTGGAGATTGGCATTGGCGACAACCTGCTCATCTATCCCTGGATCAAACGGCTGGTGCGCATGAACAAGGCGTTCACCGTGCGCCGCGGACTCTCGCCTAAGGAGATGCTGCGTAGCAGTCAGCTCATGAGCGAGTATATCCACTATGCCGTGACCCAGAAGAAGGAGAATATTTGGATTGCCCAGCGCGAAGGCCGCGCCAAGGATAGTGACGACCGCACGCAGGAGTCGGTGCTGAAGATGCTGGCTATGGGTGGAACGGGTGACAACAATGTTGACAAGTTGCGCGACCTGAACATCGTACCCCTGACCATCAGCTACGAGTTTGACCCGTGTGACTATCTAAAGGCACAAGAGTTTCAGTTGAAGCGCGATAATCCGTCGTTCAAGAAGAGCAAGCAAGACGACTTGGACAACATGAAAACGGGCATCTTCGGCTACAAAGGCCGCGTACACTACCGTTGCGGCACGCAGATCAACCAGTGGATCGACGAACTGAAGGAACTTCCGAAGAAGGAGTTCTACACAGCGTTGTGCCAGCGCATGGATCAAGAGATTCATGCGGGCTACCAGCTCTTTCCTGTGAACTATATCGCACTCGATGGGCTGAACGGCAACCGCGACAATGCCAGCCACTATACTGTTGACGACGAGAAACGCTTTGCCGACTATCTGACCAGTCAGCTGGCCAAGATCAACATTCCCAACAAGGACGAGGCCTTTCTCAGAGAGCGCATGCTCACGATGTATGCCAATCCGTTGCGTAACTATTCAGAAGCCGCGAAATGAAGATTCCGTATGGTTTATGGGGTGTAGCCCTACTGCTTCTCTTGCTCAACGCCTGCACCCAAGATGCTTACGAGAAGGGCGAGGGCAAATACTCCTCGCTGAGGGCCGACTTTGTGGAGGCTCACGCCGGAAACAATAAGCTGGTTGACTATGCCGTGACCGACGATGGCGACCGTTTGGACATTTCTGTGCCTTACAGTGCTTCGTGGGTGAAAACTCCCGATTCGCTCTATCGGGGCATCTTATATTATAAAGGTACGGGCGCGTCGGTCGAAGTGGTCGCTCTCAGTTCCGTGAGTGTCATCGACTCATTGGTGCCGAAAGACAGTCTGAAACAGGGACTGAAGATGGATCCCTTGACACTGGAGAGCATCTGGGTGAGCAAGAACAAACGCTATCTGAATGCAGGCATTTGGCTGAAGGGCGGTGAAACCGACGATTCGGAGGCTGCCCATCGGATAGGGGTGGTGAGCGACACGCTTATTGTCTATGCCGACGGCAAGCGCACGCTCCGCGTTCTGCTTTATCACGACCAAGGGGGAATGCCCGAATACTATTCTCAGCGCAGCTATTTCAGTGTGCTGCTGCCGGGTATTCAGGCCGACAGTCTTCAGTTCACGGTCAACACCTACGATGGAACGGTCGTGAAATGCCTTCCTGTTCGGTAGTTTTTAATCTATATACCCCTGTTTCCTCAGCTCTTTTGCCATGGTGCAAAGCTCGTCGTACCATTCCTGTCCGAAGCGGCGCACCAACGGCCCCTCTAAGAAGCGATAGACGGGCAGACCCAGTTCGCGTCCTTTCTCCACTGCATCCTTGCAGACATCCCATCGATGGTAGTTCAGGGCCACTGTCCCGTCGCTGAACTGTTTTTCACGGATGGGGTAGAGGGCGCAGCTGATGGGCTTGCAGAATCGGGACTTCCCGTTTCTGAAAGCCTTCTCCAATGCACACAAACAGCAGTGATCAACGGTTCCACCGTCGATTTCCAACTGGTCATAATAAGTAAACACACAGTCCTTCCCATTCACGATGCTTGTCACCAAATCGCCCTCTTGGTCGGTATAGGCCACGCCCTGCTTGTCAATGACCGCCTGTGCCGAAGCACTCAGGTCGCTCCACACTTCATCGAGGGATTCTTCAATTTCGCCGATTTCATCGAGAGTTACAGGTGCGCCTGCATCGCCCTCTATACAACATTGGCCTTTGCAGGCGTTCAGGTTGCAACAGAATTCCTCGGTCAGGATGTCCGACGAAATCAGGATTTCTCCGATTTGCAGGATGGGGGGAAGTCGTTTCATATTACGTTTTCTATGGATTGCTGTTGTTGTTGGTTTTTGTTCTTTTTGCGGCCGATGTCAAACCGTTTTACAAACTCGTCGACTTTGTATGACAAACTCGTCGACTTTGTGTCACAAACTCGTCGACTTTGTGAATCCATTCAAGTCGGGTGTTGTTCTGATGTGATTTCGGTCATTGGATGACACTCGTCAGATCACCATTCGATGGGCTGCTGTCCCTTATTTAATAAATAAAGGTTCGCGCGCGAGAACTGGTGCTGGCCGAACCATCCGCCACGGTTGGCTGACAGGGGAGAGGGGTGGACAGATTCGAGGACGAGGTTGTTCTGCTTGTCAATCATATAAGCCTTCGAACGGGCAAAGCCGCCCCACAACATATACACCAAGTGCTGGCGGTGGGTGGCCAATGCTTTGATGGCGGCATCGGTGAATGTCTGCCAGCCCAATGTCGCATGGCTGTTGGCCTGATGCGCACGCACGGTGAGCGTGGCATTGAGTAGCAGCACGCCCTGCTTGGCCCAGCGGCTCAGGTCGCCGCTCTGTGGGATGGGCGTTCCGAGGTCGTCGTGAATCTCCTTGAAGATATTCTGTAGGGAAGGAGGAAATGGAATTCCCTCGCACACTGAGAAGCTCAGGCCGTGGGCCTGTCCCGGCTCGTGGTAGGGGTCTTGTCCGATGATCACCACCTTCACCTCGTCGAACGGACAAAGGTTGAAGGCATTGAAAATCAGTCGTCCCGGCGGATAGCAAGCCCCTGCCATATATTCGCGTCGCACATGCTCCGTTAGTTGTGCAAAGTAGGGCTTCTCAAACTCGTCCTTCAAGTATTCTTTCCACGATTCCTCAATCTGTACGTTCATAGCATTTTGCCTTTTTTGTTTGCAAAATTACATCTTTTTTTGTATTTTTGCAAGCAAAACGAAGTTGATATGGAGCCTATCAATGACTTTTTCTCGCTACTGAGCGGCTTTCTTTGGGGATGGCCGATGATTATCCTGTTGTTGGGGACGCACGTGTTCCTTACTTTCCGCCTGCGCATTCCGCAGCGAAAACTTATTACGGGCATCCGCCTGTCGGTGAAGAAAGACAAAGATGCCACGGGCGATGTGAGCCAGTTCGGGGCCTTGGCAACGGCCTTGGCGGCCACAATCGGTACGGGAAATATTGTGGGCGTGGCTACGGCGGTGGCTCTCGGTGGGCCGGGAGCCGTGCTGTGGTGCTGGCTGACCGGCATCTTCGGCATGTCGACGAAGTATGCCGAGGGACTCTTGGCCGTGAAATATCGTGTGAAGGGAAAGGACGGTCGTACATACGGCGGGCCGATGTATGCCCTGGAGCGCGGATTGAAAATGCGTTGGCTGGCTGTGCTCTTTGCAGTCTTTACGGCTCTGGCATCGTTTGGCATCGGTTGCACTGTGCAGGCCAACTCTATTGCCTTGCTTGCCAACGAGACCTTTGGCATCCCTACTTGGATGGTCGGCCTTTTTGTCTGTCTGCTCACGGGATTGGTCATTCTCGGAGGTATCAAAGCCATTGCCCGTGTCTGTACCGTATTGGTGCCCTTCATGGCTGCGCTCTATGTGTTAGGCTGCATCGTCATTCTCTGCATGAACGGCACATACGTGTGGCCGGCGGTAGAACTCATTGTGCGTTCGGCTTTCAATCCCTCGGCGGCAGGCGGCGGTTTTGTGGGTGCCACGGTGATGATGGCGGCCCGTTATGGCATTGCCCGCGGCTTGTTTTCCAATGAGAGCGGCATGGGCTCGGCTCCCATCGTGGCCGCTGCCGCCCAGACGCGCAACCCTGTGCGTCAGGCATTGGTAAGCAGCACAGGTACGTTCTGGGACACTGTCGTCATCTGTGCGCTTACGGGTTTGGTGCTTGTCAGCAGCATTCTGGCCTATCCCGACATCAGCTATGCCGACGGTGCTGCGCTGACGAAGGTGGCTTTTTCCAAGATCCCCTATATCGGTGCGCCGTTGCTTGCCTTTGGCATTCTGACTTTCGCCTTCAGTACTATCCTGGGTTGGAGCTACTATGGCGAGAGTGCCGTGAACTACATCGAGAAGCAGCGTGTCAACCGTTTCTATCGCATCCTCTATATCGTGGCTCTTTTCTTCGGCAGCATCATCAATCTGGACATCATTTGGAACATCGCCGACTGCATGAATGCCCTCATGACCATCCCCAACCTCGTGTGTCTGTTGTTATTAAGCAAAGTGGTTGCCCGAGAGACAGAAAAATATCTCTGGGGCAACCGCCTTGATGAGGAAATGGTGGAATAATTGTCAACTATTTTTCTACCACTTTGGCTGCTGTTCCGTCGCTATAGCGCAGAATGTTGATACCACGGCGAGGATGTGCTTGACGACGGCCATCAACAGAATAACGCGCAACCACTGAAACTGGCACATTATTCACTTTCTTGATAGATGTAGAAAATGGGTCTATCCGGTAGATAGTATCATCATGACCATCTTTAGCACCACAGGAAAGATAGACTTTTCCATTTATTTTCAAGATAGCGAAATATGCCGATGAACTCATTTCAGTTTCAATTGACTGGAGTACTGTCCCGTCTTCTGACACGACCTTAAATCCTTGAATAGGTGTGTCATATCGGTATTCCCGCCTATCCACTTCACCGTCAAGATTGCGGTCTTCTTCGTAGCAAACCTCTTCCTGTATCTCACCGAAAATGGGTACAAGGTATTCATATTTTTCATCGGTGTTGAATAAAGTCTGAGTAAATATGAAGTCGTTCTCAATATATGAATTTCCATCATAATCATTTAACCATAAGTCAAAATATTCATTATAAACACTTTTCGTATCGCTTGTCGTTTCCCATTCACCAGTAGATACTTCGTAGGTTATATCATACGAGTATAGGTATCCACTTTCAGGTATCCAACGATAGTAAGAGGCGGGATATAATAGTCCAAATTCATAGTGAAAAAAATAGGAAGACTTTGAATTAGGCCATAGTATATAACCGCTTTGCTGGCTACTGTAATCATCCTCGGCTGCATAATCCAATGCTTCTTCCCAAGTAAAAACGTAAGAATCATTAACATTATTATAATTCATCTGTTGAGTAGAATCACGGGCAACATCCTTTATCTCTAATTTCCTACTCAACGTTTTATATCCAGAGGTACGGCTTGGGTACTGGACTTGAAAAGAGCGAACTTTCTCAATCTCGTCATTATAGACATCAATTGTGTTCTCAGATTCTCCAGATTGCACCAAAATAAAAGATTCTCCACCATAGGCAAATTGCTTAGGCGTAACATCAAAATGATTTGTGAACTCCTTAAACTCTGAGATCTGGGCATTCGAACTGACCGATATAGCCAGCAACGAAACTAAAAAGAATAACTTTTTCATTTTTGCATTTGTTTTTATAAATTGAACATAAAAATAGCAGCATTCGTAGAGGCATAAAGAATGGCGTGGCCACTCTTATGCACTTACCTAAGGGGCAGACGTAGGAAATTTGGAACCCCTCATCTCAATAAGAATGCTCCACGCCAAGGCGTGCGCATAGCAATATAAATGAGATGAGGAAATACCATGTTCCTATGGTCTTTCCCTTTGCTTTTCAATCGAACTATTCCAAAACAGATTTCCTACGTCTTTTCGGTAAGTGCGATATAAAAGCTAATGCATCTTTAGTTCGGGATGTCTCCCCCGATACCGATTGCAAAAGTACACAATAAAACTGAAACGAAGAAACATTTTCAAAAAAATCCATACAGAAAAGTGGGAAACGAAGCCATTAGCCTTGTTTCCCACTTCTTAAAATAAGTCTGTAGTCTAAAGTCTATAGTCAATAGCCTAAAGTCTAACCTCGTTTAGTCGCAGATGAGGCACTCGCCCGTCATGTCCTTCGGCTGCTCCAGTCCCATG
>CAMYVQ010000019.1 GCA_947302435.1 uncultured Prevotella sp.
TTCATTAAAATGAACATTATTCCCAATACTCAAAGTTGCATTATCATTCACTGATATGATAATACCCTGTTGCAAGATAACATTTTTACCTAAAACCAACTTACCCCTTATGCGAAGAAAACTAATGCAACGATTGGAATGACCATATATTTGGGTATGCCAACCACCAATTCTCACTCCCCCCGTTTTATATTGCTGTAATACAACACATCCACGATGTATGTCTTCAAGTTGAATATGCCCATACAGCCAAACGGGAAGCTTTAAGGCCGTTCTGAAATCGAATACCTTAAAGTTAAAATAAAGTGTTTTTGGCAAGTTAAAATGGAGTTTCCATAAATGCCATAATCTCTTAAGAATTCTTTGCATATATATGGATGTTTAATGATTATCAAATGGACTTCTTTTTAGTTTATGATTCTATTAAATCTATATACTGCTGAATGAAATGCTTCTTATCAAACAAATCTTCGGCGATTTCTCTGCTACGCTGTCCCATACGGCACATTTCCTCATGCGATAAACCGAGGAACTTCATAAAAGCTTCGACGATGCTGCCAGTCTGCTTCGGATCAAAAAGGAAACCATTCTCTCCATCATGCACCATCACCGAGTTGTCGCTCACATCGCTTACTAACATCGGTTTACCACAGCAGATACCTTCTGCGATAGAGTTTGAAAAACCCTCTTTTATCGAAGCAAGACATGCTGCATGATAGTTGCCCATCAGCAAAGCAGGATTCTTAACGGCTGTATGTAATATTAATACGTCTTCAATGCCTAATTCTTCGACTGCATTTTTAATGCTCAAATACTCATGATTGTACTCCCCTTTCTCATTCTTCTGTGTACCATACCAATGCACTTCAAAAAGGTGAGCGGTTCGTTTTTTCAATTCAGACATGGCTTTAGCTAATCCGATGGGATTCTTCAGTTTTGAATATCGACCAAAAATGACAACTTTAATTACGGACAGGTCGGCTGGTATATTGCTTATCCCAAACTGTTGCAAGTCGGTGTAGTTGTGTATGGTGCGAAGCTTCGGCTGCAACTGTGGCTTGTAGCTGGCAATGAAATCAGTCTGTGTCTTACTATTCGGAACGATAAAGTCGGCTCTTCGATATAGACCATTTAATAATATCTTGTGTCTAAACGACAAATAAGTTGAAGTAGTTCTGTCGCTACAAATCACTTTGACTTTTTTCCTGCTGCGAAAGAACAGCGGTGGCAACACCCGAAGATTGGCACATTGGCGATATGCAATAATACAATCTGTTCTCAGCCATAGAAAGTAGTGGAAGCACCTCAGTATCTTTATAATAGCTTTCAATGTTTTCCCCTTAACATGCGTTGCTCCTATATCAATTCTTTTTACACCTTGAGGTGTAGAGTAATGATCAGGTATTGAAGCATAAGTGACGAGAGTCACATCATACCCTTCCTCAGCCAGCAACCCTGCAAGGATTACCATCTGATGTTCAGCTCCGCCACCACCTAAAGATTCTGTAAAGCATGTAATTCTTTTCATTCTGCTTATATCAAACAAGTTTCTTCTTGTTGTTTCTTAGATCTTGTAATAGATGTTCAGCCAGATAAGGTACGGCAAACACCAGCTCGCCTCGCCTTGGCGATTCAATTACACCGGCCTCAAGCAATCTTTTGCGGTATGGTTGGATGGCCGGACCCTTTCTGCCCAGTGCAGATTGCAACTTGGCAATCGTGGCTGTTTCCCCCTGCCTGGCCATTGCCTGCAAAAATAGCATATCGTTGTCTGACAACGGATTCAAAATGGGCTTGAACACATTATTCTCCATGTCCCCCATGGCTGATTTCTCAGCCTTGTCTATAATTGCTTCATCAACGGTTCCTCCGTCTGCTGAATACTGAATCACATAGTACCCAATCAGTTGCATCAGATAGGGAAAACCACGAGTAGCCAGTGCAGCACGGTCAAGAAGCTCGTCTGAGATAGTGATACCCATTCCCTTGAATGCACGCTCGTAATAGGCCCTGATGATATTAGTCGAAATCAAACCCAGTTCCACTCTGCTCGCACGATTCAGGAAGGTAAGAACCTGGTCATTCAACACACTGGAGACTGCATGAGGCAGTCCTGCCATTGCCATGGCAATATTCTTTCCATCCCCTACCAGTTCCTGATAGGCCGATGCCACTTCTCGCATCGCAGAGGATGTGCGTACCTCATCAATCAGAATTAAAGCCCCCTTGTCTTTTTCAGCCAATTTATCACAAAGCAGCGACATTTTCGAGCGGAAACCATACTGGCGCTCCGCAGCATCAGAGAATGTAAGGCCAAAAGAAAAACCTAATGCACCAGCTGTTACACCTGTCAGTTTGCGTTTCTCATCATTGAAGAATCTCGAACCATTCAATTGGAATTGCTCAATAATAGCTTTCGCCATTCTCTCGTGAGCTGTCACACGGGCAACCACATAACCAGCCTTCACCGCACGGTCGCTCAATTCAAGCAACAATGCCGTCTTGCCCATACCCCTCTGTCCGAGGAATAACGTGCAGCGGTTACGACTTCCCACGGGTTCCTGCAACCCCATCATAAACTGGTCAATCACCCCATCACGGCCGATATACTGATCCGGACGATTGCCAAATGTGGGCTGAAACACGACATGATACACACCTTTGTCAGCTTTCTTCATTCCTCCTTTATTCTCTTTTATTCTTCTTTATTCTCTTTTATTCTTCTTTATTCTTTCACGACTGCAAAGGTACACCTTTTTTTCAATATGACCAAATAAAAACAGCATCTGTTTTTCATTTCTCCTCATTTTACCAAATTTCTTCGCTGCGATTTTCGCAGCTGTGTTTTTTCGTTAATGTTTATTATTAACGTGAATTCGATGAAATGTGAATGACCTCAGACTTTAGGCTGTGAAAATATGAATAATTTTTACAAACAGGCTTCTGATTCTTGCGTTGGCGGCCAGCCAACAGCCTTTCGGTCGAGTAGATGCAAAATATGATGCTGTTAACTTGCCTGTTTCTGCCAGAAATGCTTTTATCTCGCCATTTGTATTGTCTTATACCGTCGTTTGTATCTGCTTTCACCGTTGTTTGTATTGGCTCTTACCGTCATTCGTATTGAATGACGGTATGACTCAAATCTAATGGCGGTGAGATTCCTATCTAACGATGGTGTGATTTGTATTCTTTCTCATAGTGAGTGAGAAACAACCGCAACGACTTCTCTCATTCTGGCTGTACCATTCAATACGAATGACAAGGGGACCCCTGAAAAATGCCCTCGGAACCTCCTGTAAGCAGCAGAAAAACGGAACCCTGTAGGTTAAAAAGAGACATTTTTTTTCACAAAATGTGTCCTTCCGACGGTGTGTTTTTGCATGAAAAATCTTGACAAAAACCATCCATTTTTTTTCGCAGTCTCAATAAGTCATGCAAATGACCTTAGACCACCCCCTCCCCTTAATAGGGGAGGTCGGGAGGGCCTCCCACTTTAGACCTGGGGCCATTCATATATTATTAGATAATCTCTCCACACTTCGTAAATGCATGAGCGGCTATTTTCTGTTTCATCCTTCTTATATTCCGAATCGCTTAACGCGCCCCTTGCCTGGAACCATTTTATAACGAAGCTTTGTCAATTGAATTTTGACTGGCAGAAGCAATCTCTGTAGGTAAAACGCCCTGTGGTATGCTTTCTGAGGGTGTGGGTCATCATCATCTTGAATGAAGTGAATGTCAGCTGTATTCATGTTACATCCCCTCCATCGACAAGCCGTCTCTCTTCATATAGAGACAGCCCAGTCAACAGGTACTCGCTTTTCGCTATCAAACTTCACGCCCACCTTGACGACCGACCGTCCATCGGTCTGGTAGGGGATGGCATAGTTGCCATTGTCTATTTCCTTTAATGCGTCTTGGGCGGTTCCGTTCACTTTCAGCTCGAAGACATAAATGGCATCGGGCATCCACACCACCATGTCCTCCCTCCCTCCGGCGCACTTCACTTGTGTGCGCACATAGAAGTTCAAAGTAGAAAAAATCAGATACATAGTGTACTCGTAGAAGCCCTCAGCAATGGCAACTTCCCTTAACTTTTTCTTGAAACCTTCCACGTAAGGGATGCTGGCAAGATAAGCCTGCATCTCGCGCATGGCCAGGTCAACATCATGTCGTTTGAGAGCAAGCCAGAATTTCATAGCAAATCCTGCTTTCACGCGGCCTGCTTCCAGCCCTGTATATACGGGTAGCAAGCCTTCCGTGTAACCGATTCTCACTTCCTGGTTGGGAATGGAAAGTGTGTACGTCTCTGTTTCTTCGTCGTAATCTTTAATTGTAAGATAGCCACTCTGGTATAACAATGGCAGTGCTGACTGCATGGCTTCCGTTGGCTGGTCGAATTCAGAAGAAAACACATCCAAACGGTCTAACGACATGATGTCGGTGCGGAAGTGCTGCATCTGACGAATGAGAAACGTGGGTGTGCCGCTCTCAAACCAATAGTTGGACAGTTTGCAGTCGGTGAAGGCATTGAGTAAGCTATACGGATTATAGATATCATCCGACGTCTCGGAAAAGTGATAGCCGTCATAGCGCATTTTAATCCGCTCGAACATTTCCTCTGCCGAACAATTGTAATTGACAGCCATCTTCTCAATTCCTTCGGCAAGCACCGTCTTGACCTCATGCTCGGTTATGCCGCAAATGGCAGAGAACTGCGGGAGCATGGTGACGTTCTTCAAGTTGTTGATGGTGGAGAATATACTGAGCTGTGAGAACTTCGTGATGCCGGTGATGAAGCAGAATTTAATCATAGCTTCACTGGCTTTCAGCGGTTGGTAGAACTCCTGCATTACCTTACGCATGGGATTAAGCATCTCGCCCTCATGAAGCACCTCAAGTAGCGGCGCGTCATACTCGTCGAGGAGTACGACCACCTGCTTCTCAGTTTTCTTGTAGGCTCTTCTAATTAGACCTGCAAGCACACCTCCGGGCGTCTTCTCGTCTGGATCGCTGCCATACTCTTCCTTATATGGCTTGAGCAATAGTGTCAGCTTGTCGCGAAGTTCAGCGGGTGAATCCTGGCCTTTTGCCGTACTCAGGTCAAGGCGAATCACCGGGTACTCTTCCCACTCCTTTTCAAGTGGCATGATCTTCAGTCCCTCGAAAAGGCTCTTCTCACCCTTGAAATAAGATTCCAAAGTTGAGGTGAGCAGCGACTTCCCGAAGCGGCGCGGACGGCTCAAGAAGATGTATTTGGCGTAATGGCCAAGCTGCCAGACAAGGTCTGTCTTATCTACGTAAACATATCCGTTGGTGATAATTTCCGAGAAGGTCTGTATACCTATAGGGTATCTCCTTGCGTTGATTATCATATTCTTCATCTGTTGTTTTGTTATTTCCTAATAAATTTGTCTTCACTAAGCGATAGCAATATTCGTTTCTTTTCTTGTTTGCTAAGTCCCTTGGTTCTGACATTGTATTTCTTGTTGCGCTCATAGAACTCTTCTGTGGTACAGATGTATCGGGCAGGAATTAAACATTACAAATAGATAATGATTAGCTATTTGTTTCAGGAATTCTTATTGGTTTCTTTACTTCAAACGAGGATTCTGACATTGAAAGCAATTTTTCTTTTTTCTCTAGTTCGGATAATTTTCCTGTTTGAGTGTCAAATCCCTCATTCTTCAGCCTATGATAAAAGTCTTCTGTATATCCAATAAACTTTGCAGGATTTCCTGCCACCATGCACCCATCAGGTACGCTTTTTGTAACTACGCTACCTCCTCCGATGATGCAACGTTCTCCAATTGTCACCCCTGGCATAATCATACAATTCTCTCCAATATACGAATAATTGCCAACTTTTATTTTTCCAAAATGATCTAGTTTTGGATCGTTGTAGATTTTGCGAATAGACCATATTCCACCATGAGTAAAAAAAGATGTTTTTGTGGCAATTCTTACATAATCACCGATTTCTATCAAGTATCCTTCGGAGGGGAATTGTCTTGTCGAAATATAACACCCCTTTCCTATTTTTACTCCATGCTTTCTAGCACAACATTCAGGAGACATGAAAAATCTCTCTCTAATCATTTTTACCAATTGAAGTACTTTCATGTTCTTTGTTTTTAATATTTATACTTGTGTTTCTATAATGTTAAACAAATATCCAAACAACTATTGAAATCTTTATTAATCTTTTAAAGATATATTTAGTGCAATGAAAAAATTCTACAATTTTGAAAAGTATTCCTTTAATGGGGAGCTGTAAACACGATAATCAAAAGCATGTTGGCATGTAATCTTAGCATTGTTGCCTAAACGGGTCCGGAGTTCGCTGTCGGTGAAAAGTTCAACTATAGCTTTGGCCATAACCTGAGTGTTTTGCGTTTCCACAATCAGGGCATCCTTACGATTGGTCAGCCAGTTCTTTGCATCTCCTACATTAGTAATAATTACGGGTTTTCCAGCAGCCATGTATTCACCTAATTTAGTAGAGAAACAGTACTTGTTCTGTTGATTAGGATACTTGTTGATGATGACAAGCGTGGCCCGCTGCAAATAATTCTTTAAAATTTCATCACTAATGAAACCTGTAAATATAAGTTTATCGGTCAATTCGTATTTTTCTACAAGCCCATCTATCTCTTTTGAGAATTGAGATTTTTCTTTATTTCCTGTGAAGATGAAACGGATAGGAAAGCCCAATTGCTTTGTGGCCATGCCAAAGGCCTCTATCATTCCAAGCATCCCGTCTTTTTGCTCAGTCAATGATCCTGAATGAAAGATATATGGTACTTCAGCTAATTCAGGCTTATCTTCCAAAGCATATTTCTCGTATTCCACAAGAATGGGTAACTGGAATATCTTACAATCGGGGCGGGTATATTGCTTTGCCAGTTCCGTAAGGCTTTGAGAAATAGACAATATTCCGTCATATTTATTAAACTGCTTTTCAAGGATTTTCTTGCGGTTAGCGACAGCTTTTTTTGTTTCTTTGCCTTTTCCGAATGGCAACTCACATAGTTCTCGGACATATTTTGCCTTTTTATGATGAACTACGCTGATGATGATATCCATAAACGAAAGAGTGAATTTATCCGGAACGTAAGAATAAACGATGTCACCTGAAGACAGGTTGCGTTTAAGATAAAGTATTAATTCGAAACAGGAACAAATAGCCCGAATTTTTGAGATAATTCCCTTGCTATCATTCACATCCCTGCCAATAAAAGTAAACGGTACTCCTTCAAAAGAACCGCTATCAGCATTGTCCTTTTCCTGTTGCAATCTATTGTCGTGACGAGCAAAGACAAGCACACGGCAATCAATACCTGCTTGCAGCAAGGCTTTGGCCAAACAGAGTTTTCTCTTGTTTGGAGCCATCCCTAATGGGAATCCTCCTTGACAGATAATAAAAACTTTCATAGAAACTATTCTCTTTCTCTTTTTTTGATGACTTTACATGGAATCCCTGCTGCAATTACATTTGCAGGAATGTCCTTGGTCACAACACTATTAGCTCCGATGATGGAATTCTCACCTATCGTCACTCCTCGCATAATGACACTGTTCATTCCTATCCATACGTTATTACCTATCGTGATGGGTATGGGTTGCCACTCTGGAAAACGGCTTTCGTGACCATTACGGTCACCAATCATGGTATTAGCGCCAACAAGGACATTGTTTCCTATAGTTACACCAACATTTGAAACAATACTAACGCCACTGAAGCCGCAATGACTGCCAATCGTGATTTTTCCTCCTTCCCTGGTTTGAAGAATACATCGGTGGTTAATTCCTCGGAAGTTGAAACGACTACTGCTGTTGAACGAACAATGATTGCCAATGGTAATGCTGGAGCCTGTAGCTCTGAAAAAAAGCATATTGCCCCTGAAGCTACATTTCTTTCCAAACTTGATGCCCCATAGCCGCATTTTAATTCTGCGCCAACCAGTACTGACTAATCTAATCGTTTTGCTATGAAAAGCAAAAAGATAGCCCATAATAAAGGCAAAGGGGGCTGATGTTATTTTAGCAATTCTCATAGTCAATATGTTTCAATCATAATATGCTTTGAATTTGTGCCAGCAGTTCTGTGTTATCAAACTCAAATTGGCTGATATTGGTTTTTATCTGTTGATACAGACTTCTTTCTGTGAACATCCGTATAATAGCGTCTGGAATCTCAGACAAGGGGGAAATAATCCCGGTTTTACCGTCTTCAATAAATTCATGAATGGTGGGAAAATCTGTAGAAATGGTTGGAGTACCAAGTATTTTTGCCTCATTCACCACACGGGGACATGCCTCTGACTCTGACAAGCAGATAAATAGGTCTGCTTGTTTGATGTAGTAGTGGGGATTTGTCTTGGCTCCTAACATTACAACACAATCCTCCATTCCACGGTCTTTTATCGACTTCGCAATGACGTTTCGTTCTCTGCCTTGGCCGATGATATACCAGCGGAAGCATAACCCCTGTTCTTTGAGCCGTTGTGCTATTGGCCCAATTTGGTTGAAACGCTTTACAGGATCTAACCGCCCTATGGATACCAGTGTTGTTTTGTCTGTTATGAAACGTGGCTCGTTCTCTTGGCTGTTGCCTTGATTCCTTATTATCTCAATATTCTGGGGGTTCGGTATGCAAACAGTCTTCTGAGCATATTCAGGGAATATTTTCATGAAAGATGAGTGAGTGCCTTCAGATACACAGACAATGGAACGGAATCTTCTGTATATTATTCTATCATGAGGATGTTGGCCTGCAATGCGTGCATAATCACAACGCACCCATGCCACCTTGTCGGCAATCGGAGCTTCTACCACTAATCCTGTAGCTCGGCCTTCTTGGCAGGCAACAATCGTGTCAAAATTTTTATTTCCTAAAGATCGTTTCCACCCAACGCGCAGTAGCCAAGTCTTGAGCTTTCTGCTATTTTTTGCTGAAAAACGTACCATGATTGCGAACAGACGTTTAGCAAATCCTGGCATCTGCCGCCATGAAGCAACACTAAGTGACTCAAAAATCAAAGAAGGCCTAAGTTGGGGCACATCCTGGTATTGTTCTTTCAAGATGCCTCGATTAAGAAGAGGCATGACAGTCACCCCGTACTTGCTTTTATCAAGCAGAGATATGAGGTTGAGGGTACTGACCGTTGTTCCCCCTATGCTGAAAGATGGCATTACAAACAAAAGTCTTTTCATGACGGGCTTTTTTTCTCAATCATAACGAATCTTAATGTGAAGATATAGAACATCAGGAAGAAAAGATACCCTCTGAAAAAGGGTTCCAACACAAAGCATTCAATTACCATGTAAACACTCAGAACCAGAACGACTTTTTTCAATCGTCTTGGAGCATAAAATAATGGATAAGCCATAAGCATCGAGAAAAGAATCAGTCCGAAATAGCCATAACCAATGAAAGCTGTCAAAAAATCGTTGTGAGTACTTATGTAACCGCCCAAGTGCACACAGGCACTGCGCCCGATACCTACAAACTGAGTAGCAACATCATAAGCAGAAAAAGCCAAAAGTTTACGCTGCCATATCGTTGTTCTGCTGCCTGCTGTTTCAGTGTTGTCACTCTCCATACGTGCTCTGAGAAGTTCAAACATATCGCTCCCCATATACAGATTGTATAAAAGATAAGCAGATATGACGATAAGCGTTACTTTCACATCTGTTCTCATCTTTGAAAAAACGACTGACAATGAGGAAGCCAGAATAAAAGCCAAAAAAGCACCGCGACTTGCATTGAATACAAGTGTTGGGAAAACCAAAACGATTGTGCCTATGGAAAGAAAAGTAAGTGCACGTTTTTTTTCTATTTGCAACAAACCAGACAAATAGACTACAGCCATGACACCGCCAGCGGCTATGGCCGCACCAAACCTGTTAGAATTAGTCCAGTAAGCCCTTTCTAATTGTTCATCAAGACGACCATAATCAACAGTAAACTGGTCTCGATACAACAGGAATAGCAGACTCAATATAAATGACACAACTATAAATGCCAACATCAAATTGTTTATATCTTTTTTTTCTTTGATAAAATCTGCCAGAATCACGGCAACGAGTCCCCAGGAAAGGAACGTGGGAAAGTCACCATGAACCAGACTAAACAGTAGAAATATAAAATAAACAGCAAATGCATTTAAGAAGAATCCGCTTCTCTTCTTATAGTTTATGTAAAGTATTAATATAATAAGAATGTAGATGTCTGGTCTTGTAGGAACTATTTCATAAAATGAGTTAGACGAGATGCCCACTATACACGTCATGCAGAATGGCAAATACTCTGGTCGTGAAAAAGCAGGAAACAAGACCAAGAACATAAGACCTGCTCTTACGACAAAAGGCACATTAACCCCTGGCTTCAGCAAGAAAAGCATCAATCCGCCGAGTAAGAGGTAGTAAATGATGTTGTTTCTATGTTGAAATACGCTACCTTGAAAATTCGACAACAGATTTCTTAGCATAATTAACGTTTATGTTTAACGTGCTGAAATCTCAGCTTACTTAAAGCCCAATGTTTTTCTTGCCTGCTCAGACCTACCAACCAGGCAAACAGCAGTGAGGATATGATGGATAGTACGCAAGTTAATACAAGTCTGGCGATGCCTTGTGGCATTAGGAACACGACAGCAAATGCCATACATGGTGTGAGTAAGCTGTATGTGCATGTCGGCATTATAACATGGCGGAAATAATCAGTCAGACTGAGAACAGTCATCCTTGAGGTAACAATAATGCGTGTCAACTGAACCAATATGGTCATCACAAGACTTACCACAAAAGCCGATACAGGACCATAGCCCAACCAAAGAAAAAGATAGGCAATGGGAAGAATCAGCAGGTTCATGCCACTCACAATAATGGAGAACCACTTAATTCGTCCCGTAGCGAGAACAATGCAAGAAGTTGGATTGGAAAAAGTGCCGACAAAAGCTATCAGCAACACCAAGCGTGTGAAGACGGCGGTATAGTCAGGCACGTTCTCGCCAAGCCACAGATGGAGGATATAGGGTGTTTCAAGGATAATGGGAAGTGAAAGGGTGAAGATAAGATAGTAGGAGATCTTGGTGGCTGAATAATACAGTTGCTTCATATAATCATAGTCTCCACTGGCGTATGACTTCGTAAGTTGTGGGCGGAAAGAAGTTTGAAAACTGTGAATAAATTGATTGACTGCGCTGGATATTTGATAAGAAATGCCACGGGCAGCGTTCACCACAGGGCCGAAGAACAAGTTTAGCACGATGTTGATGCCTTGTGACTTCAGTGTTTGAGCTAACAACCCCATCAAGGACCAGCCACCAAAGGAGAACATAGAGCGAAGATTCTCTCTATTCCAGTTCAGTCCTATAGTGACTACTGGGATACGTCGCTTGCAATAAGTAACATAAAATAAGATGTTAAGCAGACTAATCAGAAGCAATAGGAAAGCATAGGTGATAAGTTTATCGTGGTGAATGTATTCCAATAACAATACAATGCCCAGTCTCAACACAGCATCAACAATAGAAATAACCGCAAATGCACCCATCCGTTCGTAAGCAGTAATGGCAGCTCCGAAAGGTCCGCTAAGAACCGTAAATAAAAAGGACACCACTGCAGACTGGAACACCCAGAAAGCAGCATCCATTCGTTCTGCAGGTATGACTAATTTATTATATAAAAACCATAACCCCACACTTTCAGCAAGAACGATAATTACAATTGCCAAGATGAGTTGCACAGCAAGAGCCGAACGAAACATATCCTTGACACCTGCGTAGTTGCCACGCCCCATCTCCACATTGAAATAGCGCTGATAGGTGGCATGCATGTTTGACTTTAGAAAGCCGAGCATGGCAATAAAACCTCCCACAACATTGAAAACACCATAGTCCACCACACCTAATTCCCTTAATACCACCCTTGACGTGTAAAGGGAGATAAAAAGGACGAAAAGCGACCTGAAGTACAGGTACGTGGTGTTCTTGGCTATTCTACTGCTTTTGCTCATTTGTTTTTGTTTGCAATATATTCATTGAACTCCTTACATGAGGTGGGAGCTGGAATCTTGTCTATGTCGGTCTTCACAATCTTTGCAGGATTACCAGCCGCAATACTATTGGCTGGGACATCCTTCGTCACCACTGAACAAGCTGCAATGATGGAATTATCACCGATAGTGACCCCTTTCTGGATTCGCGCATGAGAACCAATCCAACAATTCTTTCCAATAATTATCGGTTTGTGGTCTGAATGTATCCAAGATCTAGCATCGCTACCATGAGCAGTCGTTCTCATATATAGACGAAATTGGGGATTTAATGGATGATTATTGTTGTCAGTAATTGTTACATCTGTCGCAATTGCAGTATAATCCCCAATAGAAATGGAGTCAACGCATAAAATCTCAGAACCTTTCCCAATTTTACAGTTATTACCAATTTCTATCTTTCCATGGTGTGTACTACATAGTACGCAACCCAAAAGCATTACATTATTATGTATTACAATATCATCCTTTGTGGAACCTCTTAACAGCCTCACACTGGTGTTTTGACGTACTTCAAGAACATCTCCAAACTGTGTTAAAGATTCTTTCACCCTTCTTGATAATACATTTAACTGTCTCTTTTGTATAATTTTCCTTATAAAATTCAGCATTCTTGTTACAAATAAAAATGTTAAACATCAATTTTATCTTTTCATTTCCAGTCCATATCTTTCTTTTGCCATTCCGGCAATTTCTTTCAGATGGGGAGGGGTAAACCTTTCGTCCTCGGGATATAGTTTCTCCTCATGTTGCAGAATTTCCTGCATGGTCCACTTGAACTTGACGGGTTTTGCCGGCACACCTACGCAGACGGTATAAGGCGGCATGTCCTTTGTCACCACGGCACCAGCACCGATTGTGCATCCTCTACCTATAGTGACGCCAGCAAGGAGGGTGACGTTGCGTCCTATCCATACATCGCTTTCTACCACCACGTCTTTATCAAGTCCTTTGGGCTTGTCCTTTTCCTTGATGGACCTATAAAAATGACCCAAAACCATAGCATGATTTCCTGTAGACACCCTCAGACCTTCGGCAGAGCCTGAATGGGGTTTCATAATAAAACGAGCGTTATTAGTAAAAATCTTCGCATCTTTTAGCCCATTGTCTCCATACAAGAAAATATTCTTTGGATTCGACAACGTCAATGGTGGAACTAATGTTACATCATCAGCAATATAGCCAAACTTTGACCTATCCAACGAAGCCACGTAGGTGTTATACCATACTCTAAGGCCATATTTTAACCGATGTAATAAACTGTTTTTCTTCATTTCAATTATATCTTGCATTTTTTTAATTGAAACATTATTTGACACCGGCGTGTGAGATACCGTATGTAGAACTGCCGTTGCAGGGGCGTGAGGTAGGGGGTAGCATCCACCAAGGCACAAATGTCAAGTGTCAGGATGCGTGGGAGTAGTTGGTCTAAAGCAGAACGAAGACCGTGCGGCATGTCTGGCGCATGTAGGAAGTCGAAATAGTTGATTTTCTTATTATTCTGCTTTATCATCGATGTGGGGAAAGTATAGATGCGGGCATTCATTTCGTCTTCGTCATTAAGGCATCTCTGCATGATGTTGTCATCAGCCTGCGGCAGCAGACAGCTGCCATTATCGAAGACAGGCGCTATAGACGAGACTTGTGTGTTCTCTTCTACAAGAAATCCCCAATTGCCATTATGACGGTCGAAATTGCCAAGAAGAGCATCAACCACGAACATCTGCCAGAAACGTTCATACACAATTACAGGGTCGACAAATGATTGGCGTTCAATCGTATCAAGAATGTCCGAGAGTTCGGTGCCTGTACCGCCTGTCTCGCTGTCAATGACCGTGTTTTTTATAGAGCAGAAGTCATAGAGCCGGACTCCGGGATGTGTAAAATCCTTACAGGCACAGACTATCTTGGTCTTGCCGTTAACGTATGTACCCAAAATCGTCTCCTGGCAAGGTACACCCAACAATCGGAATATGCTGCTTCCGAGATGCTCGGAGAAACAACTGTTGGAATAGGATTGTTCATTGGGGCGCGACATGACGTTGGGTGGAAACTTGAGAATCCACGGCTCGCCCTGAAACAGGACGGCTACTTTCTTGCCGTTCGCCCCATTGTAAGCCCTAACAGGGATGCGGGGACATGATGTAAAATCGATGGCTGTCATACGTCTTTATGCCAGAGATATTTGTCACGAAGATATTGCGCATGCTCATGGGTGATGGCCTGGTCGTCGATTTCCGCACCATTAATGCTACCATATAGCTCGCACCACAGGCAGTCAATCAATGTGCTCTCGGTGCGAACTCCTTCTTTGTACGCATCCAAATCGTGTTGCAGATAGGCTGGCAAGCCACATTCCCAAGCACGTTGACGTTGTTTCATGTCTTCTGTTCCCATTTTGCCTGTTTTATACAATCAGCTTGTTAAAGGTTGGCCTTGTACCACTCAATAGCCTCATCCAGACCACGAGCAAAGTCATACTGAGGATCATAGCCCAGCAACTGCCGTGCTTTGCTGATGTCTGCATTACTATGCTTGATGTCGCCTTTTCGGTCGGGGCCGAAGATGGGCTCGATGTCTTTGCCAAGAGCTTTTGTCAGGGCATGGTAGATGTCAATCAGGTACTCACGTCCGCCGTAAGCCACATTGAATGCCTGTCCGTTGGCTTCTTCTGGTGCAAGGCATGCTTTCAGGTTCGCCTCAATGACATTCTCGATGTAGGTGAAGTCGCGGCTCTGCTTTCCGTCGCCATTGATGACGGGTCGCTCATCGTTGAGCAACTGTTTGATGAACTTGGGAATCACCGCGGCGTATGCGCCGTGTGGATCCTGCCTGCGTCCGAACACGTTGAAATAGCGCAAGCCCACCGTGCGCAGTCCGTAATGGCGCGTATATTGCTTGGCCCACTCTTCCGTTGCACGCTTGCTCAGGGCGTATGGACTGAGCAGGTTGCCCTCTATGCCTTCACGTTTGGGCAGATGCTCCTCGTCGCCATACACACTGCTGCTGCTGGCATACACAAAGGTCTTCACACCGTTTTGCCTTGCTGCTTCCATCATGTTGAGTGTGCCCATGATATTGTTGTTACAATAAAACAGCGGCATCTCAATGCTACGGGGTACGCTGCCCCATGCTGCTTCGTGAAGAACAAAAGTGACTCCCTCGCAAGCTTTCATGCAGGTGTCCAAATCCTTGATGTCCCCTTTTATGAACTCGTAATTGGGATTGTCGACAAACATGTCCACATTAGCCTGTTTGCCAGTAGAAAGGTCATCAAGGCATCTCACGCGAAGTCCCATTCCCAACAAGGCTTCACAGAGGTTAGACCCGATAAAACCAGCCCCGCCAGTCACTAAGAAGAGACTGTCATCAGGAAACCGCAATTCCGAATATTTCATTTCTTTTTTGTTGTATGATGGTCTGTTTGTTTTTATATGCAAATGGTTCAGTTTTAGAAGTGTACACTTCGCTCTGGAGCCGAGAATGAGCAGAAACGGGCGGTGTCGTTGGTTACTACTTCGTTCTCCTCTCTTGAGCGAGGTCGTTTTCAGATTGTCGGGGGGCTCCCGTGTTACTGCATGCTGCCAATGAGACAAGGACAGCAAAAACGAATAATATCTTTTTCATTTACAAAACATACTAAATTGGGATGCAAAGGTACAAAAAAATTATCTTTTTTTGTGCTTTTGCGTCAAACATTCAGATTCTTTAATGATTGAGAGGGCGTTTTGTCCCTAAAAAGAGCTTTGAAAACGGTCATATTCATACTGATTTGTTATTTTACGGTCACTTATGGCTGTTGATTGAACGTTTTTTATTAATTTTGTGGCGGATTCCCAAAATGTTCAAAATTAGGAGAGGATGAAAAAACAGGTTTTATTATTGTTGGTGATGCTCTTCCCGTTAGTGGGGAGTGCCCATAACGTTGAAGCGGACATGACGAAAGGGAAAGTCTTTGAGGTGAAAAATCCTGACAAGAAATTAAGCCCCTATACAGGCATGACTCGCGATCATTGGAAACAGGCGGCAGAGTATCTGCTCAACACCGCTTTCCAATATGTCAATGACATCAAGCAGCCTTTCGACCTGCCGAAACAGGAAGGTAAGAGCTACCCCCGTAATGCAGACGGTGTGCCCACCTCGCGCATGGAGGCGCTCTGCCGCACGATGTTTCTGGCCGGCCCGTTGCTGAAGGAGAATCCTGAATTAATGCTTCACGGTGTGAAAGTGGGTGACTATTATCGCTATCAGATGGCTTCGTTCCTCGATCCGGACAGTCCCATCTATCTTCCCGAAAAGAGAGGAGGGGGCAACGGCGGACAGAAGCTTGTGGAGTTGGGCGGTCTTGCGGTGTCGCTGCTCATGGCTCCTGAGGTGTTCTGGAATCCTCTTCCACAGGAGACACGCGACCGTTTGGCCGCTGTCTTCAAGACCTACGCCGAAGGTGGAACCATCGACATGAACTGGAGGTTCTTCAATCAGTGCCTGCTCAGTTTCCTGCACAAGGCTGGCTATCAGGTCAACATGGAATATATGGAGAAACTGCTGCATGACAATCTCAATGCCTACGTAGCCGATGGGTGGTATCATGATGCTCCCCTGTTCGACTATTACAGCATGTGGGCCTTCCAAATGTATGGCCCGTTGTGGGCAGAGAGTTTCGGGCGGAAAAACTATCCGGCTGAGGCAGAGCAGTTTATGAAGAACCTGGGCGAGATAACGAAGCAATATCCCTACATGTTCGGTCGCGACGGCAAGATGCAGATGTGGGGCCGTAGCATCACCTATCGCATGGGAGCTGCCATCCCGCTTGCGCTCACAGGTTTGCTGCATAGTCCTGACATCGACTATGGATGGATGCGCCGCATTTGCTCCGGTGCCATTCTGCAGTTCCTTCAGAACCCCGATTTCATAGCTGACGACGGCCTTCCCAACCTCGGCTTCTATGGCCATTTTGAGGATTGTCTGCAACATTATTCCTGTCGTGGCAGCGTGTTCTGGATGGCTAAGATTTTCCTTGCCCTGTATATGCCTGCCGACAATCCCTTCTGGACAGCACGCGAGACGGAAGGGGCATGGACAAAGATGAAGAAGGCGGCCCCGTTCAATGTCTATTCAAAGAGAACCAAGATTCTTGTCTCTGACTTTGCCGCATTGGGGATGGCCGAATTCCGCAATGTGTTCACACGCAACAGCGGATTCTATTACGGTCTCGAAAACTATAACCGTCTGGCCTATAACTCATCGCTCCCGTGGCAGGCTGATGGCAAGAATGGTGAGGTGGCCATGAGCTATGTTGTTGAAGGCACTGACGGCAAATGGCTACAGATCAACAGTTATCAGGGGGAAGGCCTGAATGGTGAAGGCATGTTCTGCCGGACGGCTGAGATGGAGAATGACAAAACCGTCACGATTGACCTGACGGAGCAGTTGACCGCCGATGGCGTTATCCGTGTGGACACTGTCAAGACAAAAGACTCACGTAAGATTCGCATGGGATTCTATGCACTGCCGGAACTCGACCGTCCGATTGTGGCAACTGAAACGAAGGTGAAAGGCAAAAAGGCTATCACCATCGACAATGGCCAGTATCGGTTGACCACAGTGCTGACGGAAGGCTGGGACGGCATAGAGGTGGTTCGCTGCCATGACCTGCACCCTGAGGCCAAAAACAGTACAGTCGTCAATCTCACCGCCACTGTCGATGGCCAGAAGGTTTTGAAGTCCCAACTTGTCATGCAGAAGTCAAAGGGCCTTTAGGAGTTATTACCTTTGTTGATGATGTAGATGCCGAGTGCCGCGAGGCCTCCTGCAAGAGCATATTTCAGATGGAACGTCTCGCCAAGACAGAGGCATGAGGTGACCGTTCCGACGACGGGTATCAGCGAATTGTATATGGCAACACGGCCCACGGGATTCAGACTGAGCAGTTTGTTGTAGAGCGCGAATCCGACGGCAGAGATGGCGATGAGCAGCAACAGGCAGACGATGCCAAGCACGTTGACATGAGGTAGCGTGCCACCAAGGGCAAGTCCGGGCAGGATGAGCAGCAAGCCTCCGATGGTGAGGCTATAGCCCGTTCCCACGAAGACATCAATCCGGCGGCTCAGTCCGCGGGTCATCAGACCTGAGAGTGCCGAACAGATGGCATTGAGGATGATCATGCCGTCACCGAGCCAGGTAAACTGCCCGCTTTCGGCCCCTCCAAGATTCAGTGTAAGGATTCCGCTGAACCCGACGGTACAGCCGAGAATCTTTCGCGTAGTCAGTCTGTCGCTCTTGAAACAGGCACAGGCCAGCAGAACCACGAGGAAAGTGCTCAGCGAGTTAAGGATAGCCGCCCGTGAGCCTTCGCTATGCGACATGCCGATATAGAAGAAGAAATAGTGGAGCGTGGTGTTCATCAGCGCGAAGGCAAGAAGGAACCGCCAGTCGCCGGTCTTGCCCAGCTTGAACGAACGTCCGGTGCTACGTGCAACAGACAGGACTATCAGACCAGCCGCAGCAAACCGGATGCCAGCAAAGAGCATCTTGCTGCCCGTCATGTCCGCTGTGATGCCAAAGGCACTGAAGCCCACTTTGATAAGCGGGAATGCCCATCCCCACGCTATTGCTGCCGTCAGGGCAAATACCACCACCCATACGGGTCGCTGGAATATGGATGTTCTCGTCTGGTTCACCTGATATTGAAATTCTGTTCCTTTCCGTTGTTCATATCTTGTACGTCTGTTAATCCGATTTTGTATATAAAACTTATTACCAGTGATACTGTTTTCTTATAACGGTTCAGGTAGATGCATATTATGACGGGCATATTGGTACACGTCATTGAGAGTCTTGTGAAATTCATTCACAAAGACTATATTGTAATGACCTTCAAGCTCAAAGCCAAGATCTAAAAAAGCCTGCACCAGAGAAAAAAGAAAAAATATTCATCACCATAATATTATTTCATTTCGAGTTGCCCACTAACTACTTTTTAGTTACCCACTAAGTGTAATGTAGTTGCCCATTAACTCAATTTGCTCGCTATAATGTCATTTCTTTTCATTCTTCAACAGCTTTTTGTCTTCACTTGCTAAACGTCTTTCTACCTTCTTTACGTCTTCTGCTGGTGGCAGGTTTTCGGGTACGATGCCACGCTGGACGAGCATCTGGCGGACGGCGGCGTTGTTGTCAACATGCTCACGGGTGATTTGCGCTTCACCTTTCAAGTCTTTCGTTTGCACATTGACACTGGTCATTTCGGCGGCAAAGTCCTTAGCTTTGATGCTGATAGTGGGCAGAAAATCTGCCAATGGACGGGATGCAGGAACGCCCATCTTCTGTTTCAGTGTGGCCGTATTCAAGCGGAAGAGGGCTTGGTCACCTTTGGAACGGATAACAGCAAAACTCTTGTCGTTGACACCACGCTCATATAAAACACCAGACAGTTTTTTCTCTGTTTCTTGCAACTTGGCACGGGCCTTTACTCGCTCAACCTCCAACAGCCGTTGCTCAATCAGTTCTGCCCTACGGGTCTGTACGGCAAAGTAGGTCTGGGCAAAGGCTATCTGGGGCTTACGAGGGTCGCCATTCTGTGCCACGAGATAGCAGGCATAGCGGGTGAGCATGATGTCATCGACTTCACGTTCAGCCCCAGACCCCAAGGTAACCATTTTGCTGACGTCAGCAAAATGGTCTGCTACTGACTGTCCCGCATTGTTACAGGCTTCTTTTGCCTTGTCTATCACGTTGGTGAAGTTACGCCATTGAGTATAGCCCAAAAGCGAGCACAGATTCCTTGCACTCCAGCATTCCACTTGGTTCACCTCACAAGCGGCTTGCTCGTATTCTTCAAACAACGCTATAATTTCTTCTTTCTTCATTTGAAACGTTCAGGCTGAATTGATTATTATAGGCGATTGATGTCTCTCTCCATATATGGTTTTATTGTTATTTGGCACAAAGTTACAAACAATTTTGGAATTATGAGCAAATTCTAATGTTTTTTCACTATTTCAAATTTATGAACCTTTTATCGTTTAAATGTCTTCGGTGACGAAATATTAATGCAAATTGTTGTAATACAAATGAAAAATAGTTATCTTTGCAAAGTCTTACTGAAAACTTAAAATAATGAGAAATTTGTTGAAATGGGTCTGCCTCTTGCTCGTCACAGTGACGACACAGGCGCAGACTGCGAGAAAGTTCACCATCGACCTGACCGACGACGCAAAGGCGCAGATGGTATGTTTCCTCCCTGAAAGCTCGTCGGGCAAGGCGATTGTCGGCTTGCCTGGAGGCGGCTACTCCATGCTCTCCAACTCCCATGAGGGCTATATGGCCTCCGATTGGATGAACCAGCAGGGCATTGCCTATTTCGTGGTGAACTACCGTTTGCCGGAGGGCGACCGCACACGTCCCGTCAGCGATGTGGAGAAAGCCATGCGCATTGTCCGCGATTCCGCTGCCGTTTGGGGTATCAACCCCCACGATGTGGGCATCATGGGCTTTTCCGCAGGCGGTCATTTGTCCTCGGTCATCTCCACGCTTTCCCCCTTCGAAGTGCGTCCCGATTTCACTATCCTTTTCTATCCGGTCATTTCGATGGACGAAAAGGTGTCGCATGTCTGGTCGTGCCGTAATTTCTTGGGAGAAGACCAGAAAAAGCCCGAAATGGTACGCATGTACTCTACGCAGCATGCCGTGCGCCGCCATCTGACACCTCCTGCCGTCGTGATCACCGCCAACGACGACCGTCTGGTGCCTCCTGTCACTAATGGCATCGCCTACTATTCGGCTATGCGCAATGTGGGTAACGAGTGCAGCCTGTTCGTCTATCCTGAAGGTGACCACGGCTTTGGTTTCGGCCCTTGGTTCAAGTATCACGATCAGTTGCTGGCCGATCTGGGCAACTGGCTGAAAGCCCGTCAGACCCCTAAGCCCGATGCCATCCGCGTGGCTTGCATCGGCAACAGCATCACCGACGGTCATGGCATCGACATGGCCACTCAGTACGGCTATCCGGCCCTGCTTCAGAAAAAGTTGGGCGACGGTTACTGGGTGAAGAACTTCGGCGTGAGTGCCCGCACGATGCTCAACAAAGGCGATCATCCCTATATGAATGAGATGGCATGGAAAGACGCGCTGGCTTTCCAGCCCGACATCGTGGTCATCAAGTTAGGCACCAACGACTCGAAGCCTGAGAACTGGCAGTATGGAACTGAGTTCAGGAACGACCTTGAGCAGATGGTCACAACGCTCCGTTCCGCCGCCAAGAAGCCGCGCATCATTCTTTGTACGCCGATTCCCGCTTTCAAACCGTCGTGGAAAATCAATGATGAAGTGATTCTCAACGACATCATTCCCACTCAGCAGAAAGTGGCCAAAAAGTTCGGTCTGGAAGTCGTCGACCTGCACACGCTCTTTGCCGATGCAGCCGATTTGGTGCAGTCTGATGGCATCCATCCCAATGAAAAGGGTGCGCAGCGCATGTCGGAAATCATCTTTGAACTGCTGTCCAAACAACCGTAAAAACCTGCTCTTCTTCGGAAGTAAGTTGGTTTGCTTTACGGTTGTTTCGTGATTGAATATCATTTGTCCCGCCATTGATGTTGAATGACGGTCTTGTTGAATATCAATGAGCCGGTCATTCAATATCAATGGCGGGACGATTCATTATCAATGGCAAGATGATTGGATATGGATGGTGATGATACAACAAAAGAAATATCTGGAACATTTACAACATGCTTTGTCCTGATTTTATTGTATCTTTGCACACATCTTTGTAAACAATAAAAACATCATTAACTTTATCAATAACAAGAATGAAAAAGATTTCTAAGTTTTTCCTTACCGCTGCACTGTTAGTGGGTAGTGCTGCCCCCACTTGGGCACAGGGTCTGAAAGATGTCTACAAAGACTATTTCCTGATTGGCGTGGCCGTGAACCAGCGCAACGTGTCGAATGCCGAACAGCAGACACTCATCAAGAGAGAGTTCAGCAGCATGACCGCTGAGAACGACATGAAGCCCGAACCCACTGAGCCGAAGGAAGGCCAGTACAACTGGGAGGGTGCCGACCGTATTGCCAACTTTGCCCGTCAGAACGGCATCAAATTGCGTGGCCACTGTCTGATGTGGCATTCGCAGATCGGACAGTGGATGCTGGGCGACAACCCCACGAAAGAAGTGTTCTACCAGCGCATGAAGAACCACATCAATGCCATCGTGTCGCGCTATAAGGATGTGGTCTATTGCTGGGACGTGGTAAACGAGGCCATCACCGATGATGTCAAGGCTGAGGATCCCTACCGCCAGTCGCCCATGTACAAGCTCTGCGGCGACGAGTTCATTGCCAAGGCATTTGTATATGCCCATGAGGCCGACCCGAAGGCACTGCTCTTCTACAACGACTACAACGAGTGCGACCCCGTGAAGAGCCAGCGTATATATAATATGGTGAAGAAGATGAAGGATGCCGGTGTGCCTATCGACGGTATCGGCATGCAGGGCCACTACAACATCTACGGCCCCACCGAGCAGGCTGTCGACGATGCCCTGACACTCTATGAGAAAGTGGTGAAGCACATCCATGTCACCGAGCTTGACATCCGTGTCAACGAAGAGATGGGTGGACAGCTGCGCTTCAGCCGTGAGGGTGTCAACGTGACCGACTCCGTGAAGCAGCACTTGGCCGACCAGTATGCCCGCGTGTTCCGTGCCTTCCGCAAGCACAAGGACGTGATCGACTGCGTGACCTTCTGGAACCTCGGCGACCGTGACTCTTGGTTGGGACAGGCCAACTATCCGCTGCCTTTCGATGCCGAATACAAGCCCAAGATGGCCTACGACTATATCAAGGACATGAAGGATCCAGCTTGGGAGATGCCTAAGAAGCCGGCCCGCAAGCCCCGTCAGCGCGGCGAGGAGGCCCACCAGCGTCCGCCGTTCAATCCCGACATGGCTTTTCCCGAGAGTCCCGAGGTGAAGGAGGACTTCAAGCCCTCTGTGAAGAACCAGCCTGGCCAGGATTTTCCGCAAGTGAACTCGCAGGGTTATGTGCGTTTCCATATTGAGATACCTGAAGCACAGAGTGTCAGCGTGAGCCTTGGATTGGGCGGACGCGGCGGCACCAAGCTGCATCGTGCCTACGACGGCTCTTGGGTCGGACAGACCGAAGGCCCGATGGACGAAGGTTTCCACTATTATCACCTGACCGTCGACGGCGCAACGCTCAACGATCCGGGTGCATTGAATTACTATGGCTCCACCCGTTGGGAGAGCGGTATCGAGATTCCCGCCAAGGATCAGGACTTCTATGCCCTGAAGAATGTGCCTCACGGCAATGTGCAGCAGGTGCTGTTCTGGAGTGAGAGCACGAAGCAGTGCCGTCGCGCCTTTGTCTATACGCCGCCTACCTATGGCAAGGACAAGAAGAAGTACCCCGTGCTCTACCTGCAGCATGGCTGGGGTGAGGACGAGACGGCTTGGAGCAATCAGGGACACGCCAACCTGATCATGGACAACCTGATTGCCGAGGGCAAAATCAATCCGTTCATCATCGTGATGACCTACGGCATGACCAACGATGTGCGCTTTGGCCGCATCGGCGAGTTCACCGCCAAGGAGTTCGAGACCGTGCTCGTCGACGAGCTTGTACCTTATATTGACAGCCACTTCAACACCATTGCCAAGAAGGAAGGCCGCGCCATGGCCGGTCTCTCGATGGGTGGCATGGAGACGAAGCTCATCACCTTGCGTCGTCCCGAAGTGTTCAACTACTACGGTCTGCTTAGCGGTGGCATCTACGCCCCGTCTGACATCAAGGACAAGAAACAGGTGAAGGTCATCTTCCAGAGCTGTGGCTCGAAGGAGCGCCCCGACGGCATCCGTGAGAGTACTGAGGCCCTGAAGGCCGCCGGATACAATGCCGTGGGTTACATCTCAGAGGGCACTGCCCATGAGTTCCTCACCTGGCGTCGCAGCCTGAAAGAGATGGCTCCCCTGCTTTTCAAGTAATATCAAGTAAACCCTACAGAATATGAAAAAGAGTGTTCTGAAAACCTTTATGACGGCTGCCATACTGTTGTTCAACAGCAGTATGGCTTCTGCCGCTGTCGACGAGAACTTTTATATTTTCCTTTGTTTCGGACAGTCGAACATGGAGGGTGCTGCACGTCCTGAGGCTCAGGACTTGGCCAGCCCAGGGCCGCGCTTCCTGCTGATGCCTGCCGTGGACTTTCCCGAAAAGGACCGCAAGATGGGTGAGTGGTGCGAGGCCACGCCTCCTCTCTGCCGTCCGAACACCGGTCTGACACCTGCCGACTGGTTTGGCCGCACATTGGTGGAATCGCTGCCCGAAAACATCAAGATCGGCGTGATTCATGTGGCCATCGGCGGTATCGACATCAAGGGATTCCTGCCCGACAGCATCAAGGACTATGCCGAAAAGAAGGCACCGGGCTGGATGAAAGGCATGCTGGCCGCCTACGACAACAACCCCTACGAGCGGTTGGTCACGCTGGCCAAGAAGGCACAGCAGGACGGTGTGATCAAGGGCATCCTGATGCATCAGGGTGAGACGAACACGGGCGACCCGAAGTGGGCCGGCATGGTGCAGCAGGTCTATGACCGTCTGTTGGGTGACCTGAAACTGAAGCCCGAGGAAGTGCCCCTGTTGGCTGGCGAAGTGGTGCAGGCCAACGGTGAGGGACAGTGCATTGCCATGAACAAGCAGATACAGGCGCTGCCCAAGACCCTTCACACCTCGCAAGTCATCTCGTCGACGGGTTGCACCAATCTGGCCGACAAGCTCCATTTCGATGCCGCCGGCTACCGCGAACTGGGTTGCCGCTATGGTGAGAAGATGGCCGAACTGTTAGGCTATACGCCCGTTCGTCCCTATATCGACATGCCGAAAGCAATTGAGGTGCCTGCCGATGCCTTTGTCGCAGAGACCACTGTGCCGGGCAACGATTTCCCGAAGGTCGACAAGGAAGGCCGTGCCTATTTCTCCATCCATGCGCCTCAGGCCCGTAAGATCATTCTCGACATCTGCAGCAAGAAGTACGACATGCAGCCCGACGGCAAGGGGAACTTCATGGCCGTGAGCGATCCGCTGCCCGTGGGCTTCCACTATTATTTCATGAATATCGACGGTGTGAACTTCACCGACCCTGCCACCGAGACCTTCTTCGGTTGCCACCGTCAGGCTGGCGGCATCGAGATTCCCGAAGGCATCGAGGGCGACTACTATCGTCCGCAGCAAGGTGTGCCTGCCGGTCAGTTGCGCAGCATCTATTACTACAGCAAAGAGCAGCAGACATGGCGGCATGCCATGGTCTACACGCCGGCTGAGTACGAGAACGGCAAGAAACGCTATCCCGTACTCTACCTGCAGCATGGCATGGGCGAAGACGAGACAGGCTGGGGCAAGCAGGGCCACATGCAGCACATCATGGACAATGCCATTGCCAAGGGCGAGGCCGTGCCGATGATTGTGGTCATGGAGAGCGGCGACATCAAGGCTCCTTTCCGTGGCGGCGACAATAGGGCAGGGCGCAGCGACTATGGCTCGACGTTCTATCCTGTTTTGCTGAACGACCTGATTCCCTATATTGACAGCAACTTCCGCACGAAGACCGACCGTGAGAACCGCGCCATGGCAGGACTGTCATGGGGTGGCCACCAGACGTTCGACGTGGTGCTGACCAACCTCGACAAGTTCGCTTGGATGGGTACGTTCAGCGGAGCCATCTTCGGTCTCGAGGATGTGAAGACCGCCTACGACGGCGTGTTTGCCAATGCCGACGAGTTCAACAAGAAGATTCACTACTTCTACATGAACTGGGGTGAGGAAGACTTCATCAAGAATGCCGATTTGGTGAAGTCGTTGCGCGAGCAGGGCATCAAGGTCGATGCCAACGAGTCGAAGGGCACTGCCCATGAATGGCTCACTTGGCGTCGCGGTCTGCATGAGTTCATCCCCCATCTCTTCAAGAAATAGGAACGGCCATAGGCTGTTTTAAAAAGCAAACCACACGGAAACAGATTGTATGTTTGTTCGTGTGGTTTGTTTTTTTGTTAAAATAAGGTGGAAAAATGTGTATATGTGACATATCATTAAATATAGGTTACGTTGAAATCGGCATTTTTCGTTTTTTTTCTCTACTTTTGCAGTGACTGACTTGGCTTCAGTCCCGATGGCCTTCTGAATTGAAGTCTTTGACGAAGTCGCGGGGCGACACACCATAGAATTTCTTGAAGACACTGGAGAAGGTGGTAATATTGGCAAAACCGCAGACGTAGGTCACTTCGCTCACATTCAGGCTCTTCTGTGCCAGCAGGTTGGCGGCTTTCTTCAAGCGTATGTTACGAATGAACTCATGGGGCGTTTGTCCTGTGAGTTCTTTCATTTTGCGGTAGAGGTGTACGCGGCTGATGCCCACTTCGTTGGCAATGAAGTCGACACTGAGGGAGGAGTCGCCGATGCGCTGGTTGATGACATTGATGACACGCTCCATGAGCTTCTGGTCTGGTGACACCACTTTGATGTCGTCGATCTTCTCTTCGAGCTGGTCGTTGTGACTGTATTTCAGTTGCAGCAGATGGTGGGAGTTGATGATGTTATTGATGGTGCGTCGGAGAATCTCCATGTTGAACGGTTTGACGATGTATGCGTCGGCTCCGCTGTCGAGACCTTCCAACTTGTCCTCGTCGCGGTTCTTGGCTGTGAGCAGTACGACGGGGATATGGTTGGTGCTGTGGTTTGTCTTGATCTTGGAACAGAGCATGTTGCCGTCCATTTCGGGCATCATGATGTCGGAAATGACAAGATGGGGCAGGGTGCGCAGTGTCATGGAGAGTGCATCCTTGCCGTTGGAGAGTGAGATGATGTTATAGTCTTGGGCAAGCTCACTGCTGAGGAATTGCCTGATTTCGTCGTCGTCTTCGGCAATGATGATAGTGGGCTTCTTGTCGTTTGCCACAGGCTGGATGGGGGGAATGGTTTCTTCCTCTTCTGTCGGAAGTTCCGCCGAAACGGTTTCTGGGAGAAGTGTTTGGGAAACATCCTCGGTCACAATCTCCTCGGGCTTCAGGTGTTCGTTGCCTAATGGGATGGTGACCACAAACTCACAGCCCTGTTGCAGGTTATGGGCGGTGACGCTGCCGTGGTGCAGTTCGACGAGCGACCGTGTGAGGTCGAGTCCGATGCCAGTGCCTGTGTATTGGCGCTGCATGCGCTCTTCCCTGGTTTCCCGGGTGGAATGGATGCTTTCGGGAACTTGGTAGAAACGCTCGAATATCTTGTCGAGCTTGTCTTCGGGTATCTGTTCGCCGTTGTCGCTGACGGTGATGGTGGCATTCTTGCCGTCGGTGGTCAGGTGGATGTCGATGGTTCCACCCGTGGGGGTGAACTTGAAGGCGTTGGAGAGGATGTTCATGATGACCTTGTCGAAATTCTTTCGGTCAACCCATGCCAATAGCGACTCCATTTCATGGTGGAAGCTGAACTTGATCTGGCGGGAGCTGGCCTGTTGCTCAAAAAGCGAGTAAAGCTCGCTGATGAAAGGCACAAGGTCGGTCTCGGTGGCACGGATCTGCATGAGTCCCTTGTCTATCTTCCTCAGGTCCATCATCTGGTTGATGAGATGAAGGATGCGGTCGGCATTACGCTTGATGGTCTCATAGATATGTCGGCGCTGCGTGTCGGTCTCGTTCTTGATGAGGGTGGTGAGCGGCGTGATGATGAGTGTCATGGGGGTGCGTATCTCATGGCTGATGTTCATGAAGAACTGTAGCTTGGCATTGATCATCTCCTCGGCGTGGATGTGTTCCTGTAGCCGGAGCTGCACTTGGCTCTTGTGCCGCAAGTAGTGCAAATAGCGCCAGACGAGGAAGACGATGATCAGGAGATAGACGATACGTGCAATCCATGTGTTGTACCACGGGCTGTGGATGATGACGGTGAACTCCCGTTCGGGCGTGAGGCGGTTGTAGCGTTCGGCCTTGACACGGAAATGGTAGGTGCCGGGCTGCAGACGGGTGAACGAAAGCTCGTTGATGCCCATCTGCATACGGGTGAAAGGCTCGTCGTTGATACTATATAAATAGGTGGTGTGTTCGGGACTGTCGTAGGTCAGGGTGGAGAACCTGACACTGAACGTGTTCTTGTCGTGTGCGAGGTGGAACGTGGTGGCGGCAATGACGGTTGTGTCGCAAACCTGATACTGGCCTGAGCGCGAAGTTTGGTTGATGGGGGTGCGGCCTAAGAAAAATTCCACAAGACGGACGTTGGCATCCCATTCCAAAGGCTTGATTTCTTTAGGACAGAACCAGGTGATGCCCCCTACACCGCCGAAGAGTAGCATGAGGCAGTCGCCGTGGTCGAAGGAGCACGACGTCCGTTCGCTAAACTCGTTCGACTGTAGGCCGTTGTCCACGAAATAGCTCTCCGTCTCCCCTGTCTGTGGGTTGTGGCAGATAAGGCCGTGGCTCGTGCTGAACCAAAGCCGTCCTTCATTGTCCTGTTCGATGGAGGCGATATTGCCGTCGGTGAACACTTTTGCTGTGTCGTATGGTTCCATGGTCTTTTTAAGCATGTCATAGCAGTAAAGCCCGTCGTTGGTGCCTATCCATATCCGGCCGGCATACTCCTTGCTGACGAGGATGGGCTTGGAATATGCCAGACAGTTGCGGCCGAACGTGGTGGTCCAATCGTTGCGCTCTATGTCCAGACAGCAGAGTCCCTGTGTCGTGCCGACATAGAGCCGTTTTTCGTCGGAAGAGAGGGAGATATGGTTGATATAGTCGTTCGAAAGGCTGTTCTTCTTAGGGTTTTGGGGCGCTTCAGCATCGGTTGTGAAGGTTCTCAGATGGTTGTCGCTCAGGTCGAGCTGTAGGAGTCCCTGTCCCATCGTGCCAACCCAAAGTTTGCCGTCCTTGGTGCCTTTCAGGGAAAAAACGCTGGTTTTTCGGTATTGTGGAAAGGGGTGATAGGTCTGTCCGTCGGCCTCAATGTAGCCGAAGCCCTGTTGGTAACTGCCCACCCAGATGCGTCCGTGGCTGTCTTCGGTGAGGCTCAGCACCGAAGAGGGGAAGTTCTGCTTGAAGTGCTTGAGAGGCCGTGCTTCGCGGTCGATACAGTAGAGTCCGTCCTTGTCGGTGCCTACCCAGCAGCGGCCTTTGCTGTCGATAAGTGTGCTGGTGACGCAGGCCTGTCCGATGACATTGCGTGAGCCGTATCGGAAACCCATATAATGGAAATTCGTGAAGGCTCTGTTTTGCATGAAGACACCTTTCTGGAGGAGTCCGAGCCAGATGTTGCCGCAACTGTCCTCCACGATGCTGTAGATCTTGCTTTTGCTCAAGTCTATGTCGCGGCTGTAATAGGGATTGTCGTCGATTGTTCCTGTCTCGGGGTCGTAGATGGCCACACCCTCACCGTCGTAGCCGAACATCATGCGTCCGTCGTGGAGCTGGTAGAGGGTGGACACCAGCTTGGTGCCTGAACCGGAAATATGCCGGAAGTCATTGCCAGTGCTGCTTCCCACGTAGACACCCCCGTCGATGGTGCCCACGTAGAGGTTGCCTTGTCGGTCATGACAAAGACGGTTGGGGATGGCTTGAAGGCCGTCGCCGTTGAACCGCGCTTCGCAGAATGTCGTGCCGTCTGTCTCCAAAAGGCCGTTGTCGGTCACCATCCACAGGTGTCCTTGCGCATCTTCCGCCATGTCGTAGACGGTGTGGAGGTTTTCCAGTACTCCACCCATTTGATGGGCATGACGTGGGTCTGTAATATGTAGCAAGCCATGCCCGGAGGTGCCGGCTAACAGTTGACCGTTTTTTCGACGGAGAAAACAGGTCATGTAGCAGTTGACTATATGGCCTTGCAGGTTTTTGACCTCAACATCGGTGAACTCATTACCGTCGTAGGTCTGTAAGGCACCATACATGCCGAAATAGAACAGTCCGTTGTCGTCCTGCGTCATGCAGTTCACATAGTTGTTGGCCATACCTTGGTTCCGTTCCTGTTCCTTTTTAATGATATGGAATTGGTAGCCGTCGCTCCTGTTGAGTCCGTTGAGTGTGAGTACCCAGATAAACCCATCCCTGTCTAAAAAGACTTGGGTGGTAAAGCTGCTCGACAGTTGGTTGTCGCCGTCGTAGAGCTTGCCAGTCTGGGCATTGGAGAGCGTTAAAAAGAGAAAAAAGGCAAATAGGGATAATGCTTTTTTTGTAATATTCATAAATATTTGTTTTTCGGGAACGTCGATAAATGTTGTTTGTTTGTTGCAAATGTAGTGTGTTTTTATGGGATTTCCAAACAAATGTAACAAATAGAAAAGTTTTTGTTATATCTGAATTTGCCTCGTGCATATATAACATGTAAATTTGCTGTCCAAACAGTCTAATTAGTTTGTATAGAGTGTTAAAGTAGTTTGTTTTTTTTGTTAGTATTGTGTTAACAATAGTTGATCTGTTTATCGATTGCCATGAAAATGGAGGAGAGAGTAGGCGTGGCCTGTGCTCATGGAGTGGCAGTGGCTTCTGCTCTCTCCTCGCACACACAATGCCGCCGACTTACAAGGATAGTGGATGAATGTTGTCGAAAAATGTGTTTGAGAAATAACGAGAATATGAATTTAATATTAATGAAAAAGTACTAAAACCAAAAAGATGAAACAGCTAACTATTTTACTGAGTAGGACTGCTCTTCTGTTGGTAAGGCCGATACGGCAAGGTCGTGTCTCGGTCTTATTGTTCTTGGCAATGATGTGGTGTGTAACCATGTCGGCACAAAACATTACCGTCAGCGGAACAGTCTTCGATTCGAACGGCGAGACACTGATAGGTGCCTCGGTCGTGGTGAAGGGTAACACATCGCAAGGTACGGTAACCGACTTCGATGGTAACTTTACCCTGAGTGTTCCATCAGAGAGCACAGTGCTGGTGATTTCGTACGTTGGTATGAAAACGAGCGAAGTGCAGGTGGGAAAGCAGCGTTCGCTGAAAGTGACTTTGAGCGACAACACCCAGCTGAACGAGGTTGTGGTGGTGGGTTATGGCCAACAGAAGAAGGCTTCTGTGGTCGGAGCTATCACACAGACCACGGGTGAAGTGTTGGAGCGCGCTGCAGGTATTACTGATGTAGGTGCTGCCCTGACGGGTAACCTGCCTGGTGTGGTGACAATGGCTTCGTCGGGTGTCCCTGGCGAGGAAGAGCCGCAGATTGTCATCCGTAGCGCCTCTTCATGGAACAACAGCAGCCCGTTGGTGCTGGTCGATGGTATCGAGCGCCCGATGAGTAGTGTCGACATGCAGTCGGTGGCTACCATCTCAGTGCTGAAGGATGCCTCGGCAACAGCAGTTTACGGTGTGAAAGGTGCTAACGGCGTAATCCTGATTACGACGAAGCGCGGACAGGAAGGCAAGGCACAGGTAAGTGTCTCGGCCAATGCCATCATGAAGATTCCTTCAAAATTGCCCGACAAGTTCGATTCCTACGATGCCTTGGTTGCACGCAACGTGGCAGTGGAGCACGAATTGAACATCGCTCCCGATGCCTTCGCTTCCATGAAGCCCATGAGTTTCATTGAGAACTACCGCAACCAGACGACCGTTGAGCAGCAGGAACGCTACCCTAATGTGGACTGGCAGGATGCCCTGTTCAAGGATTACACCATGTCTTATAATGCAAATGTGAACGTCTCTGGTGGTACAAGCTTCGTAAAGTACTATGCCGGTGTCGACTTCGTGAAGGAAGGCGACTTGTTCAAGGACTTTGGCAACGGACGTGACTATAAGACGGGTTACGGTTATAATCGTGTGAGCGTTCGCTCGAATCTGGACTTCAATATCACGAAGAGCACGGTGTTCAAGGTGAACATCTCCGGTTCGAACGGCAAGCAGACCACGCCTTGGGCCGTCAATGCCTGGAACGACTGGCAGGTGTCTCAGATGTGGGCTGGTATCTACAATATTTCTCCTGATGCCTTCTTGCCCAAGTACAGCGATGGTTCGTGGGGCTACTTCCCCAATTCCACCAATGTGAGCAACTCGGCAGAGACCGTGGCTCTCGGCGGTACGCAGGAGATCACTACCACCCGTATCAACACCGACTTCGTGTTGGAGCAGAAGCTCGACTTCATCACCAAGGGATTGTCTGCACGCGGTATGATTTCGTGGGACAACACCTTCCGTGAGAACCAGCGTGGTGTGAACGACCTCTATAATAATCCGCAGGAGAAGTGGATTGACCCCGAGACCGGTGAAGCCCAATACAAGCAGGCATACGAGCCTTACGACCGTTTCGACTACACCATGGGCAACAAGTGGAGCATCATGGGTGGCGAAGTGAACAACTGGGCCACACAGCGCAACCTGAACTATCAGGCACAGCTGAACTGGGCACGCGAATTTGGCAAGCACGATGTGTCGGCCATGGGTGTTTTCGCCCGTCAGGAGTATGCACGTGGTTCTATGATCCCCAACTACCGTGAGGACTGGGTGTTCCGTACCACATACGCCTATAACAACCGTTACTTCCTCGAGTACAACGGTGCCTACAACGGCTCGGAGCGCTTCTCACGCGACAACCGTTTCGCTTTCTTCAATTCGGGTGCTATCGGCTGGATGGTTACGGAAGAGCCGTTCATGAAGTATCTGGTTGACAAGAAAATCATTGAAATGCTGAAGATTCGCGCCAGCTACGGTGAAATCGGTGACGACAACGTGGGTGGACGTTTCCTCTATATGACACAGTGGGCTTACGGTGGTGCAGCACAGTTGAGCAGCACACATGCTGATGACGGCTCCCAGAATTCGCCTTACACATGGTATCGTGAGGCAACCGTAGGTAACGAAAGTGTTCACTGGGAGAAGGTGAAGAAGTTCAACCTCGGTGTTGACTATGCCATCCTCGACGGTCTCTTCGCAGGTTCGTTCGAGTGGTTCCAGGATCGTCGTACCGACATTCTTGTGAACGGTAGCGAGCGTTCCGTGCCTTCCTACTTCGGTCAGAGTGCAGCCACTGCCAACCTGGGTAAGGTGAAGACCAACGGTTTCGAGTTGGAGGTTCGCTTTAACAAGGTGTTCAAGAACAAGATGCGTGTATGGGCCAACATGAGCATGACGCACGCCATCAATGAGATTCAGGTGAAGGACGACTCGCCCCTGCTGCCCAGCTACCGCAAGCAGGCAGGTTATGCCATCAACCAGACCCATGCCTATTTGGACAAGGGTATGATGCAGACCTACGACGATATCTACGGTTCGCCGAAACATGACACCAATGACGACCAGAAGCTGCCGGGCGACTACTACATTGTGGACTTCAACGGCGACGGACAGGTTGACTCGAACAATGACTATGTGCCTTACGGCTACAGCAGTATTCCTGAGAACACTTACAATGCCACCATCGGTTTCGAGTGGAAGGGATTCTCCTGCTTTGCACAGTTCTATGGCGTGACCAATGTGACCCGCGATGTGACGATGATTTCCTTCGCCGATCCCATGCTGGCCAATGTCTACGATCAGGGCACATGGTGGAGCAATGACCATACGGGTGCAGACGTGCTGACCCCGCGCTTCAATTCGAAGCCTTCTTATTATTATGGTACGCAGTATCTGTGCGACGGAAGCTACATCCGTCTGAAGAACGTTGAGGTGGCCTATACATTCGACCAGCCTTGGGTGAAGAAGATGGGCGTGAAGAACCTGAAGGTCTTCGTCAGCGGCAACAACCTGTGGCTCTGGACACGTCTGCCCGATGACCGTGAGTCGAACTTCTCGAGCTCTGGTGGCGCAGCAGGTGCTTATCCTACGATGAAGCGTATCAACTTCGGTGTCAGGTTCAACCTCTAAAAAAGGATACGTTGTAAAATAGAAAAACAGAAAAATTGAAGAATATGAAAACAAATATAGTCAAAATGGCAAAGAGGATGGTAATAGGTCTTTTACCTTTTTACCTTTTCACCTTTTTACCTTTAACAAGCTGCACCGACTATCTTGACAAAGAGCCCGACTCGGATGTGAGTGCCGAGGAGGCTTTCAAGAACTTCACCAACTTCCAGGGATTCGTTGAAGAAATCTATAACTGTATTCCCAACAAGGAGTCGAACTTTTGGTGTACGACTTTCAACTGGGGTGAGGACGAAATCATGAACACCGTCGGTGGTGATTCGCATGAGACAACCCACTTCGATTTGGGTGACTACCGCTATTGGTATCAGGATCCGCAGAGTTTTCTGCATGCAAATGAACTGGACCCCACTTCTACTGATAAGTTTAAACACTCATTGGAGCATGCCTGGTATTGTATCCGCAAGGCCAACATTGGTCTGGAGAATATGGACAAGATGACCGAGGCAACCCAAGAGGAGAAAAACATCATCAAGGGACAGCTCTATTTCTTCCGTGCCTGGTGGCATGAGGAAATGATGGAATTCTTCGGTGGCATTCCTTATATTGACAGAGTGTTGCCCGCTGACGAGGTGCTCACCTTGCCACGACAGTCGTTCAAGGAGTGTGCCGAGCTGTGTGCGAAAGATTTCCGTGAGGCTGCCAACCTGCTGCCCGACAACTGGGACAACACCGCGATTGGTAAGAAGACCCTTGGCAAGAACGACCTTCGTATCACTAAGGCTGTAGCATTAGGATACATGGGTAAGGTGCTCCTTTGGGCTGCATCGCCCCTGAATGCTGACGGCAACGGTGGCGCACAGATTGGCGCTTCGAAGAACGGCAAGACCTACGTTTACGATGCAGCGTTGGCCATACAGGCTGCCGATGCACTGGCCGAATGTATCGCTAACATTGAAAGCGGCGCTTCTCCTTATGCACTGGCTGAATTCAAGTACGACAACATCTACGACCATGTGGCTGCAGCTGGTTCTTCCACCAACTTCTCCGACATCTTCCGTACTACAGGCCAGAACTGGAAAATGCCCGGTTCTTGCGAGGCCATGCTTCGCGGTCCCGTGACGGCTGTCAACGGCTCCAACTGGAACTTTGCCAAGCTGTGGGGGCCCAAGGTGAACAACCTCGTGGAGCACGATGCCATTATCCACATGCCTACAGCCAACTACATCAATTACGCCTACGGTATGGCCAACGGTCTGGCATTGGACGATCCCGAATCGGGCTTCGACAAGACACATCCGTTCAAGGATCGTGACCCGCGCTTCTATCACGACATTATTTTCGATGGATTCAGGTTCCTCAACACCACGCCAAACGGTGCAGATGCTGGTTTCCAGTACATGGAAATGTTCACGGGTGGCAACATGCGTCCTTCGGGCTTTCCCGCCCGTAGTGCCGATGGCAGCCGCACGGGTTACTTCTGCCAGAAGTTGGTGCCCCACCAGTGCAACAAGTACGACGGCATGTACAACTGGGGCGGTGCCCTGGAGTGCTATCTGCCTTACATGCGTGTGGCCGATATCTATCTGATGTATGCTGAGGCAGGTGCTGCTGTTCAGGGAGCTTCCTACAAGAGTTCAAGATGCAACTATACGGCTGCCGATGCCATCAATGTGCTGCGCGACCGTGTGGGGGCTGGCCATGTAGCCACCAAGTTGTTGTCCGACAAGAACAAGTTTATGGATGAGGTGCGCCGTGAGCGTGCCTGCGAGCTGGCCTTTGAGGGCTTCCGCTGGAACGACCTGCAGCGCTGGTTGCTTCTCACTGAGTATCCTTACAATGTGAAGACATCGCAGGAGTTCAACCGTGTAGGCAGTTACGACTTCACGAAGGATGACCCACGCGATGCCGAGGTGAACAACTGGCACGAAGAGGTTCTCGTGGAGCGCAACTTCTCGGCCAAACACTATCTCTTCCCGTTCAAGGATGCTGATGTGTTCCTCTACAAGGAGTTCAACCAAAACCCCGGATGGTAAAAATTGAAAGTTAAAACAGAAATTTGATAATTATGATTACCAAGAATATAAAATATGCTGCCTCTGTAGCTCTCTGTCTGATGGTCGCCCCGTCGGCCTTCGCTCAGGATGATGCTGCCGACCAGACACAGGTCAATGTGGCATTCCGTAAGATCGCCAAGGACGATGTGATGGGTGGTGTCTCGACAATCGACTACCGAGAGCTGACTGAAAAGAACTACAACACCTATAGCCTTGACAACATGCAGGGCTATGTGGCAGGCTACAATGGCAACGGCTTGTGGGGATTCACCGACCAGTTAGTGCTCATTGATGGTGTTCCCCGTGATGCCAGCAATGTAAAGCCTGACGAGATTGAGGAAATCACATTCCTGAAGGGTGCCCAGGCTGTGGTGCTCTACGGCAGCCGGGCTGCACGTGGTGCCATCCTGATTACCACCAAGCGTGGTCATGTGAACAACGGTCTGAGTGTCAATGTGCGTGCCAACACCGGTTGGAACGTGGCAAAGTCACTGCCTGAGTATCTTGGCTCTGCCGAGTATATGACCCTTTACAATGAAGCTCGTGCTAACGACGGACTTGCTGCTCTCTACACACCTGAGCAGATCTACAACTATGCCAGTGGCCAGAATCCCTATCGCTATCCCAATGTGGATTTCTATAGCTCTGACTACGTGAAGAAAGCCTACAACCGCACTGATGCCACTGTGGAAATTGAGGGTGGTAACGAGCGCGCACGCTTCTACTCGAACGTGAGCTACTACCGTCAGGGCGACTACCTGAAATTCGGAGAGGCCAAGGACAACTATGTCGACCGTTTCAATGTGCGTGGTAATGTGGACATCAACCTCAACGATTTCATCACGGCATACGTAAACGCCAACGCTACTTACTACAACTCACGTTCGGCCAATTCGACGCAGGCCGATGGTAACTATTGGCAGGTGGCTTCCACATGGCGTCCCAACCGTATCAGTCCGCTGATTCCGCTTTCCTACATTGACCAAAACACTGTGCAGGCTAACCGTCTCATCGGAACCTCAAGCAACATCATCGACGGAAAGTATTTCCTCGGTGGTACGCAGACCGACCTGACCAACATCTTCGCCGACTACTATGCAGCCGGTTACGGTACTTGGACCAGCCGTCAGTTCCAGTTCGACGCAGGACTCAACTTCGACCTCAGCTCTTTGCTGAAAGGCCTAAGCTTCCATGCAATGGTGGGTGTCGACTATGCTACAAGCTATACCACCTCTTTTAATAATAGCTATGCAACCTTCGAGCCTACATGGAGCAACTACAGTGGCAGCGATGCCATCGTGGCTCTGAACAACCACGAAACGGTGGACAAGAAGTCGGGACAGCAGAACATCAGTGGCTCGGCTGACAACCAGACCATTGCCTTCAATGCACACTTCGACTACAACAACACTTTTGCCGATGTACACAACGTCAGCGCCATCCTTGTGGCCAATGGCTATCAGCAAACCACTTCGGGCGAGTACCACAAGATCAGCAACGCCAACTTGGGCTTGCAGCTCTCCTACAACTTCGCCAAGAAGTATTACGCCGACTTCGCCGTGGCAACCCCGTGGTCGGCACGCCTGCCTGAGGGCAAGCGCATGGGCTTCTCACCCTCGCTGACACTCGGCTGGAAGTTAGCTAAGGAAGACTTTATGCAGAACACTCCGTTCAACGACCTGACACTGAGTGTCAGCTTGAGCGATCTGAAGACCGACCTTGGCATCGACGACTACTATATGTATCAGGCTACCTATCAGAATGGTGGCTGGTGGGACTGGAACGGTGGTACAGGCCACTCGGCTGTGCAGTCGGCACGTGGCGGTAGCGACGATTTCACCTATCTGCGCCGCAAGGAACTTTCGGCCACAGTCCATGCTGAACTGTTAGAGCGCACATTGGGTATCGACGCATCGTTCTTTACCAGCAAGATGCAGGGTGGTGTCATTTCCGCTACCAATCAGGTGCCCAGCTACTTCAGCGTGTACTATCCTTCATCGTCGTTTGTTCCCTATCTGAACTACAATGACGATACCCGCACAGGTTTCGATTTGGGCATCAACTACAAGAAGCAGATGGGCGAGTTCTCATTGCAGGCAGGTGCCAACATGACCTACTACACCACCAATGCCTCGAAGCGCGACGACACCAACTATGCTGATTCCTATCAGTATCGTCAGGGTCAGCCTCTCGATGCCATCTGGGGTTATGAGTGCTTAGGCTTCTTCAAGGATCAGGAAGACATCGACAACTCACCCTCACAAATCCTTGGCGGTACCATCCGTCCCGGTGATCTGAAGTATAAGGATCAGAATGGTGATGGTGTCATTGACACCAAGGACCAGGTGAACTTAGGCAAGGGCGGCTGGTATGGCAGTCCCTTCACACTGGGTATCAACCTGACAATGAAATACCGTAACTTCACCCTCTTCATGCTGGGTGTGGGCGGCTTCGGCGGCCACGCTCTGAAGAACAGCAGTTACTGGTGGATCAGTGGTGAGAACAAGTACTCTGTAGTGGTGCGCGACAGATGGACACCCGAAACCGCAGAAACGGCTACCTATCCCCGTCTGACGACTCAGGCTGGTACGAACAACCTGCAGGCTTCCGACTTCTGGATGTACTCTACTTCTCGCTTCGACCTGGCCAAAGTGCAGCTTACTTACGATTTCCCGAAGACCATTCTCGGTCAGCAGAAAATCGTGAAAGGATTGTCTGTCTATGTGAGCGGCAACAGTCTGCTTACCTTGGCTAAGGAACGCAAGCTGATGGAACTGAATGTAGGCAGTGCGCCTCAGGCACGCTTCTATAATATCGGTGCGAAAGTTTCCTTCTAAATTGATAATAGAACATAGAAAACTGAATATTATGATTACCAAGCATATCAAATCATATCTTCTTGCCGGTTCTGTCTGCTGCGGCGTGGCCGCATCTCTCAGCTCCTGCGATGACCTCTTCGAGCCGGCATTGGAGAACAATCTGGAGCTTAGCCAGATGTACACTGATCCTACTTTTGCCCGTGGTTTGTTGGACAATGCCTATATGATGTTAGGCTATGACTCAAATCCGACGAGCGATGTGGCCACTGACGATGCTGTGACCAACAACACCAGTGACGACTACAAGCGCATCGCTACAGGTTCGTGGTCGGCTACGCTGAATCCGCTGAACCAGTGGTCCCGTTACCATGCCATCCAGTATTGCAACCTCATGCTGGAGAACTGCGAAAAGGTGGAGTGGTCTTATACGAGCAAAGCGTTAAGTAAGATGTACGAGGACAACTATCGCGGCAATGCCTACGCTCTGCGTGGTCTTCACATGTACTATTTGTTGAGAGCACATGCCGGAAATGTCGACGGACAGCTGATGGGTGTGCCCATCCACCTGCAGTCGGAAGATGCTTCATCCGATTTCAATCTGCCCCGTAACACCTTCAAGGAGTGTGTCGACCAGATTATGGCCGACTTCGACGAGGCATTGAAATACTTGCCCGAGCAGTATGGCGATGTTGCGGCCGACAAAGTTCCAGCCAAGTACACAAGCATTGGCGGTACTGATGCCGAGTATAACCGTGCGTTTGGTAGCCTGCACCGTGGTAAGATCGACGGCCACATCATTGCTGCCCTCAAGGCACAGGTGGCTATCTTCGCTGCCTCGCCTGCATACGCATCGGCTGGTGCCATGAGCTGGGACCAGGCTGCCCAGTATGCTGCTGCCAGCCTGAAGAATTGCGGTGGTGTCAGCGGCATGTCTGCTGATGGCTGGAAATGGTATAGTTTAACGTCAGCCATCGATAACATGGGTGCTACCGATGCCAACCCTGTAGAGCTTGTTTGGCGTGGCAATGTGGAGAATAACAGAACTCTGGAAAGCAACAACTACCCCCCATCGCTCTATGGCAATGGCCGCGTGAACCCCACGCAGAATCTGGTTGATGCCTTCCCCATGGACAATGGCTATCCCATCACGCACGCCGCTTCTGGTTATGATCCTACTGATCCATACGTTGGGCGTGATCCCCGTTTGGAAACCTACATTCTGCTGAACGGTGGTGCTCAGGGTGTCTCTGGCACTGCCATCAATACGGCTGCCGATTCCAAGACACTCGATGGACTCAACCGTGAAAATGGTAGTTCGACCGTCACAGGTTACTATCTACGCAAGCTGTTGCGTAGCGACATCAACCTCGATCCCTCGGTTAATGACGATAAGAAGCACCTGCCTGCACGTATCCGCTACACCGAGATCTTCCTCGACTATGCCGAGGCAGCCAATGAGGCTCAGGGCCCGAAGGCCAATGTGGGTGGTGCCAGCTTCTCTGCCTACGACGTGATCAAGGCTATCCGCCAGCGTGCCGGTGTCGGTGGTCTCACTGACCCGTATCTGGATGAATGTGCCGCTTCGAAGGAAAAGATGCGCGAGCTTATCCGTAACGAGCGTCGTCTGGAGCTTTGCTTCGAGAACCACCGCTTCTGGGATCTGCGCCGCTGGAAGGCTAACCTGAACGAGACTGCCAATGGTATCAGCATCAAGACCGATGGTTCGGGTGTGACGACCTATACCAAAATTGAGGTAGAGTCTCGCTCTTACAGTGACTACATGTATTATGGACCGATTCCTTACACTGAGGTTCAGAAGTACAGCAACCTGAAGCAGAACGAAGGTTGGAAGTAAATTGAATATTGAAGATTGAAAACTGAAAATTATGAAAACCAATAATATCAAATACAAGTTCCTTGCTGCGGTTTGTGTAGGTTGTGGTTTCGTCGCATTGTTTAGCTCTTGCAAGAATGGCGACAAGACGTTTGACGACTTCGAGGAAGGCACCACAGTCTACTTTGCCTATCAGACACCTGTACGTACCATTGTTCTGGGCGATGACGAATACGACACCTCGCTCGACAAGGCACACAAATGTCAGATTCAGGCTACTTTCGGCGGCTCATACGATGGTAGTAACGGCTCGGTGCAGATTGCTGTAGACAATTCGTTGGTGCAGAATCTGACCTTTGCCGACAACACACCTGTCAAGGCTATGCCTGAGAACTATTATTCGCTCTCGACCAACACGTTGTCTTTCGGAGGCACGTTCAAGGGTGTTACCGAGGTTCAGCTGACGGATGCCTTCTTCAACGATCCGAATGCCACGAAGAATACTTACGTCATTCCTGTGGTGATGACGGGACAGAGCGGTTTTGGCAAGATCCTCACCGGCACACTGAAAGAAGGAGAGACGGCTGTGCGCACCAATCCCGACGCTTGGGATGTCCAGCCCATGGACTATGTACTCTACTGCGTGAAGTTCCAGAACAAGTATTCCGGCTACTGGCTGACCAATGGCAACACCAGCACCGACAATATCGAGAAGGCCCCGAGTGTACAAATCAAGTGTTTGTCACTGAACACTTGCTCCTACACCGTAACCTATCAGGGCGGGATCAACGTCTACACGGCTGATCTGTTGCTGACCTTCAATGACAACGACCAGTGTACCATCACTTCACTGACTGCTGGTGTCACTGCTACTGGTACAGGTTCTTGGGGTGACAATTCTGAGAAGAAATCGTGGGGCAACAAAGACCGCGATGGCATGGAACTCAACTACACCGTGGACTTCGGAGGAGGACACAAGTGGAGCACTCACGAGAAGTTGGTGTGGATGCGTAGTGGCGTGAAGCTGGAGGAATTCTCACCTATCTATACAAAATAATGCATAAACAGGTAATATTATGAATAAGAAACTCATTATATTCGCATTCGGAACCATTATGGTTGCCTCTTGTGCCGACAAGTTTGACACAGCTGATTATGAGGTGACACGTCCCGAAAATGTAAAGAATTATGCCTACCTGAACAACTATAAGCCCTTGAAGGAATATGTCGATTTCACCAAAAATCCCAATTTCCATCTCGGCGTGGGTACTGAAGTTCAGGAATACTCAAAACAGGAAATGGTGTACGGACTGGTGAACACCAACTTCACGGAGGTGGTGGACGGCAATGCCATGAAGATGGCATCATGCGTGAACGACAAGGGCGAGATGGACTTCGGCAATGTGCAGCAGTTCATCAATACCGTTACTGAAGCCGGACTCTCTGTCTATGGTCACACGCTGGCCTGGCATTCCCAGCAGCCTGTCAAATACCTTAGCAGCCTGTTGAAGGACAAGGAACTCGACGTAGACCCCGATGCTCTGATAGAGAATGAGGTCTATATGCAGGACTGGACTACAGCCGGAAGCTATAGCATGTGGGGACAGTTCCCCGAAGCTATTACCGCTGGTCCTACAGTGGACGGTGACGGTCTTACGCTGGCCACGACAGGTTCCATTTCCAATTTCTGGGAATTGCAGTACATGGTGGCCGACGGTCTCAGCGTGGAGGCTGGCAAGGAATATGTGCTTCGCCTTGACTTGAAAGGTTCGCCTGCCAGTGAGAATCTGCACTATGTGATTGGTGCTTGGGGAAATGACATCAAGACAGGTCTGCTTGACTTTGGCGAAGATTGGGCATCCCACGACATTGCCTTCACGGCCTCTGACAATGTCAGCGGTGTTCACGTGCTTTTGCAGTCTGGCGACTATGCAGGTACTTACACAGTTGGTAAGGTGCAGTTGCTCTCTTTGGAGAAACCCGCTCTCGAGGTAGAGCAGGAAGTCTACTATCAGGATTGGACTACTGCCGGCAGCTATAGCATGTGGGGACAGTTCCCCGAGGCTATTACCACTGGTCCTCAGGTGGACGGTGATGGTCTTACGATGGCTACGACAGGTTCCATTTCCAATTTCTGGGAACTACAGTATATGGTTGCCGACGGCTTCTCTGTAAAGGCCGATACCAAGTACGTGATGCATCTTACTCTCAAAGGCTCGCCTGCCAGTGAAAAACTGCACTATGTCATTGGCGCTTGGGGAAATGACATCAAGACGGGTGTGCTCGATTTCAACGACGAGTGGGCTACCAAGGATATCATCTTCACTGCAAGTGACGATATAAGTGGTGTTCACATGCTGCTGCAGTCTGGCGACTATGCAGGTACTTATCAAGTAAAGGATGTTACGCTTTGCGAGTATGTAAGCATGAACTCTATTCCTCTGACCGACGAGGAGAAGAAGGACACCCTCACTTGGGCCATGGGCCAGTGGGTGAAGGGCATGATGGAAGCCTGCGAGGGCAATGTGAAGGCTTGGGATGTTGTCAACGAGGCTATCTCTGGTGCTGATGCCGATGGCGACGGCTTCTATGACCTGCAGCACGGGTCGGAAGACAATACCACTGACTTCTTCTGGCAAGACTACCTTGGCGATGCCAACTACGTGCAGACCGCCGTGCGCTTAGCTCGCCAGTACGGCCCCGAGGGTGTGAAGCTCTTCGTCAACGACTACAACCTGGAGAGCGACTGGGACGGAAATATGAAGCTGAAGAGCCTCATCAACTGGATTAAAGTCTGGGAGTCCGACGGCGTGACGAAGATTGACGGCATTGGCTCGCAGATGCACATCTCCTGCTATGCTAATCCCACGGTGCAGGAAAACAAGAAGAAGGCTATCGAGGATATGCTGAAGCTGATGGTCGAGTCGGGTAAGTTAGTCCGCATCTCTGAGCTGGATATGGGCTATGTCGACAATGACAATAACGAGGTTGCCACGGCCAAGCTGACCGAGGAGCAGCATAAGGAGATGGCTGCACTCTATCAGTGGATTATCAAGAAGTACTTCGAGATTGTGCCAGCAAACCAGCAGTGGGGTATCTGCCAGTGGTGCATCACCGACAGCCCCGCCAACAGCGGATGGCGTGCCAACCAACCTGTAGGTCTCTGGGATCAGAACTACAACCGCAAGCATACTTACGCTGGTTTTGCCGACGGCTTGAGCGGTAAGTAATCTGCCGGTTTCTCAGTAATCGTTATATCATAACGAAGTGCAATTTCGGAGGTGCGGACGGTACGAAGGTATCCCGTACCTCCGAAATCGTTTCAACAAGAAAATTTTTTTTAGGGAAAATCCTGTCATAAACGTATATTATAATAAAAGGTATACACTAAACAACTAATGTCATGGAATATAGAGAAGGAGGTAACAAAGGTTACCTGATTGGTATTGTCATGGTGGCAGTGCTGGGCGGTTTGCTTTTCGGCTACGACACAGCGGTCATCTCTGGCGCGGAAAAAGGACTTCAGGCTTTCTTCATGGAGGCCAAGGACTTTCAGTACACTGACGGCTGGCACGGATTCACTTCGGCCAGCGCACTGATAGGCTGCATCATCGGTTCGGCTCTGTCAGGTTTCTTAGCCACAAACCTTGGCCGCAAACGCTCGCTGATTGTAGCTGGCTTGCTGTTCTTCGTCTCGGCACTCGGCTCTATGGATCCCGAGTTCCTGTTCTTTGAATACGGCACGCCTACTTACTCGCTGCTCGTCATGTTCAACATCTACCGTGTCATTGGCGGCATCGGCGTGGGACTGGCCTCCGCTATTTGCCCGATGTATATCGGTGAGGTGGCACCTTCCAATATCCGTGGCATGCTGGTTTCGTGGAACCAGTTCGCCATCATCTTCGGTCAGTTGGTGGTCTACTTTGTCAACTCCTTCATTCTGGGCGAACATATCCAGCCGCTCGTCGAAGAGATGGGGCGCGGCATTGCCGCCATCAACCCTGCAGCTCAGTGGACAGTGACCACTGGCTGGCGCTACATGTTCGGTTCAGAGGCCGTGCCTGCCGGACTCTTCGCCCTGCTTATCTGCTTCGTGCCTGAGACACCGCGCTATCTGGTCTCCATCGGTCGCGACGATGTTGCCCAGCGTATTCTTGCCAAGATCAACGGCCAGAGCAAGGCCGCCCAGATTCTACAGGATATCAAGGATACCATGGTCGTGAAGACCGAACGCCTGATGACCTACGGTGCTATGTGTATCTTCGTCGGCATCATGCTCAGCGTGTTCCAGCAGGCTGTCGGCATCAACGCCGTGCTCTACTATGCTCCGCGCATCTTTGGTGACATGGGTATGGAGAACCCGATGGTCGTCACCGTCTTCATGGGTGTAGTGAATATCCTATTCACCCTTGTTGCCATCTTCACCGTCGAGAAATGGGGGCGCAAACCGCTGCTCATTTGCGGTTCGTTAGGCATGGCCGTCGGTGCGCTCGGCGTGGCTGTCACTTTCGGTCACGAAGGTCTTGAACTCGTCACGGCAACCTCCATCATGGTCTACGCTGCCTCGTTCATGTTCTCGTGGGGCCCCATCACATGGGTGCTCATTGCCGAGATCTTCCCCAACACCATCCGTGGCGGTGCTGTAGCTATCGCCGTGGCATTCCAATGGATTTTCAACTTCATCGTGTCTTCAACGTTTGTACCGATGTTCAATATGCACCTGACACCCGGCGATGACTTCGGCCACTGGTTCACCTATGGACTCTATGCCATCATCTGTGTCGTGGCAGCCCTCTTCGTATGGCGACTTGTGCCTGAGACCAAGGGAAAGACGTTGGAAGATATGAGTAATCTATGGAGGAAACAGTCATGAAACAGTATCTTTTAGGCTTCGACCTGGGAAGCTCCAGTGTCAAAGCATCGTTAGTGAACATTGAGAATGGACAGTGTGCCGCCGCCGCTTTCTTCCCTGAGAAGGAAGCTCCCATCAAGGCCGTTCAGGCCGGTTGGGCCGAGCAGTCGCCCGAGGACTGGTGGTCGTATGCCAAACAGGCACTGGCCAAAGTGATGAAACAGGCTGATGCCAAGGGCGAGGACATCAAGGCCATCGGCATCTCTTACCAGATGCACGGATTGGTCTGTGTGGGCAAGGATCTGAAGCCCCTTCGCCCGGCCATTATCTGGTGCGACTCGCGTGCCGTTCCCTACGGTGAGCGTGCTTTCCGCGAACTGGGTGAGGAGAAGTGCCTGTCGCACCTGCTCAACTCGCCGGGCAACTTCACCGCAGCCAAGCTTGCCTGGGTGAAGGAGAACGAACCTGACCTGTACCAGAAGATCTACAAGATTCTTCTGCCTGGCGACTATCTTGCCCTGCGTCTCTCTGGAACGCCCAACACCACTGTCAGCGGTCTTTCCGAGGGCATGCTCTGGGACTTCAAGGAGAACACGCCTGCTCAGTTCCTGCTCGACTACTACGGCTTCGACAAGTCGCTGATTGCCGACATCGTTCCTACCTTTGGCGCGCAGAGCACCGTCAGTGCCGAGGCTGCTGCCGAGTTAGGACTGAAGGCCGGCACGCCGATCACCTATCGTGGTGGCGACCAGCCCAACAATGCCCTGTCGCTGAACGTGCTCAATCCTGGTGAGATTGCCGCAACCGCAGGCACGTCGGGCGTTGTCTATGGTGTCTTGGGCGAAGTGAACTATGATCCCAAGTCGCGTGTCAACACCTTTGCACATGTCAACCACACGAACGACCAGACCCGTCTCGGTGTGCTTCTCTGTGTCAACGGCACGGGTATTCTCAACGCATGGGTACACCGCAACATCACGCCCGATATCTCGTATGCTGAGATGAACGATCTGGCCGCATCAGTGCCCATCGGCAGCGAGGGTGTCACCGTGGTGCCTTTCGGCAATGGTGCAGAACGCGTGTTGGAGAACAAGGAAATCGGCTGCTCCATCAGTGGCCTGAGCTTCAACAAGCATTCCAAGGCACATCTGGTACGTGCTGCCCAGGAAGGCATCGTCTTCTCCTTCTGCTATGGCATGGAAATCATGCAGCAGATGGGCATGGATATCAAGAAGATCCACGCAGGCAAGGCCAACATGTTCCTGTCGCCGCTGTTCCGCAACACGCTGGCTGGTGTCAGCGGAGCCACCATCGAGCTTTACGACACCGACGGTTCCGTGGGTGCAGCCAAGGGTGCCGGTATCGGTGCCGGTATCTACAAGGACAGTCAGGAGGCATTCGCCACCTTGGAGAAACTCGAAGTCATCGAGCCTGATGCTCAGAACCGTGATGCCTACAAGGCCGCTTACGAGAACTGGAAGAAGAGACTGAACAGTCTTCTGTAATCGCTGATTTTTGATTCCTAAATTCGAGGTGTGAGGTGTGAGATGAGTCATACGGACTGGTCTTCCCTCATGCCTCGAATCATGTCTGACGATGATGAATTGAATCACTAAAAAAAACTAATTAAATATTATTTTCCTTCTTTGTTACAAAATAATATACTAACTTTGCAGCAATTTTCAATGACCGTATGAGGTTGTCCAATATTCTCATGAAAAATATTGTAATAGCATTCATCAGTATCCTGTTTATGGCCTGTGCCAACTACAGGGACATTCCTTATTTCCAGAACTCGAAGGACTTCAAGGACGATGGCTCCGTCGGCCTGTACGACATAACGATCAAGCCGAAGGATGAACTTGTGATTTTCGTCACTAATACCGGTAATCCTGAGAGCGTTGCCCAGTTCAACATGAGGGAATCAACGCCAATGAACGAATACGACAAAACTATAGGCGGTATCCGGCAATCACGAGCTGGACGTAGATACCATTATCTGGTTGAGAACGACGGTACGATAGAATTTCCCGTCGTAGGACATATTCATCTGGCAGGCTTGACCATTGAACAAGCCAATGCAGCTATCTTGGAAAAGGTGTTGCCGTATCTCCAAGACAAATCTAATTGTATTGTCAACACGTATATTGGAAATTACGAAATTAGTGTACTTGGAGAAGTCAAGCGTCCGAACACGTTTACAATCGGTCGTAACAAATGCACTATTTTAGAGGCACTTGCCATGGCAGGCGACATGACCATTTACGGCAAGCGCGACAATGTCAAACTGCTTCGCGAATTGCCCGATGGCACCTACGGGGTTCATGAGCTCGACATGCGCGATGCCAACATCCTGAATTCACCTTATTATTATCTTCAGCAGCGTGACATCATCTACGTGGAGCCGAACGAGGCTATGCTTCAGAGCTCCCAGATAGGCACCACTACCCGTCTTTGGGTGCGCGGTGTGGGTATTACCATTTCCCTTGGCTCGTTGCTCTATAGAGTGTTGAATTAAAGTTCCGTTTGTCGGGGATGGGATAGCCGTTCGATTTGAACCGTTTTACAAAGTCGTCGAGTTTGTGTCACAAAGTCGACGACTTTGTCTTACAAACTCGACGACTTTGTAAAACCATTTGACATGAATGACGGAACGAAGTGAAAGCGGTCATTTCGTGGTTTTGGCCAAATGACGGGGTTCATGGCTAAAAACTGTGGGCATATCATGGGAATTGTACAATAAAAGCGAAGGGATTACGTTCTCTAAAGTGTGTTAAGGCGAAGTCTGTTGATATTGGCCCTATTGGTTGCGGTCGTTGGAATGCGCGCGCAATACGATCCCTCGTTCAGTCATTACTGGGCGATGGAGACTGCTTTCAATCCTGCCGCAGTGGGCAAGCAACAGAAAATCAATGTGGATGTGGCCTACAACATGACCCTGACGGGCTTCGAGAACAATCCGAAAACCATGTATGCCTCTGCCGATATGCCTTTCCAATTCCTTGGTGCCACCCATGGCGTGGGACTGAAGTTCGTGAACGACAAGATTGGCCTGTTCTCCCACAACACGTTAGCACTGCAGTATGCCTATAAGCTGAAACTCTTTGGCGGTGTGCTGAACATCGGTGTGCAAGGTGCCATGCTGGGCGAGAGTTTCGACGGTTCAAAACTGGATGTGGAAATGGCCAACGACCCAGCCTTCTCGACAACGGAAATCAAGGGCTCGGGCTTCGACTTGGGGGCAGGCCTGTACTATCAGCATCGTTTGTGGTATGTGGGTGCTTCGGTGCTGCATGCCATGGAGCCTACCGTGGAACTCGGTGAAACCAACGAATTGACGGTGGCACGGACGTATTATTTTACGGCTGGGGGCAATATTCGACTAAGAAATCCGTTACTTTCAATACAGCCTTCAGTACTGGGACGTTCCGATGGAGTGGGCTACAGGGCCGACATTACGGGCCGTCTGACCTACCAGCACGAGAAGCGGCGGATGTACGTGGGTGTGGGCTACAGTCCCACAAATTCGCTGACCGTCTATCTGGGCGGCAATTTCCAAGGCATCAGTCTGGGCTATAGCTATGAGGCGTATACCAACGGTGTGAGCTTGGGCAACGGCAGCCACGAACTGCTCATTGGCTATCAGACCGACCTGAACTTCTTCAAGAAAGGCCGCAACCGTCATCAGAGTGTTCGACTGCTGTAGAAGGAAACCCATCAGAATCCTCTTGAATGGAGAGGGCAACAAAGAGAAAAAAGACAATAGATACAGATATGAATAACAGTAAAAATCGCCTATTCCATGTAATCAGGCATCCTTCCCTTTGGAAGGGTCTGGGTGGGCTTTTTTCCTTACTCTTACTGACAAGCTGCTTTGGAGGCAAATCGTCGACGGCCACCGGTGGCGAACTGACGGGCTCGGGCGGTCGCGCCTTCTCAGAGCCTGCCCCATACGGCATGGTGCTCGTGAAGCGTGGCCATTTGCAGATGGGCTTGCAGACTGCCGACACCCTTTGGGGACGACAGACACCAATGCGCGACATCTCGGTCGACGGGTTCTGGATGGACGATACGGAAATCACAAATTCCGAGTATCGCCAGTTCGTGAACTATGTACGCGACTCCATCATCCGTGAACGTCTGGCCGATCCCAACTATGGCGGCGACGAGACCTACAAGATTGAGGAAGATAAGA
>CAMYVQ010000020.1 GCA_947302435.1 uncultured Prevotella sp.
CACGGGAGCACCGAACTCACGCATGGCCTGTAATACCTTCTCTTTCATAAATTGAAGCCCCCCTCTTATCCCCCGAGGGGGAAGACCGTCGCAGGGGCATGGGTCTGACGTTTGTTACTTAGAAAGCCTCCCCTCGGGGAGGTTTGGAGGGGGCTCTTACATCTGCTTTATCAGCCAGTTCTGTGCGCCAATCTTCTCAATCATTTCAAGAGCGCCCTGACTCCAGAAGAGGTCTTCCTCCTCGTCGGCCAGATATGCCTTCAAGATGTCGAAAGTGAGATAGTCTTCGCATACCGAACCCATGCACTTGCGCAACAATTCCACACCCGGTTCCTGAATCTTCAGATCCTCCTTGATATACTCGATGGGGTCGTAGCACAGCGCGCGAGCCTCATGCTTCTCTACCTTCACCTCACCGCCCAGGTCGAGGATACGGTCGATGAACTTCTCCACCCATTCCATCTCCTCCGTGTAGTGGCCGATGTACTTCTCGCCCAGCTTCGTAAAGCCCTGAGCCTTGAAAATCTGTCCCTGTACCTTGTGTACGAATGCGCCTTCTGAGAGGCCTGTTACGAAGAATTGCAATGCTTCGATTGATTTCTGCTTGTCCATAATTCCTTTTAGTTGTTTACAAGTTCCCTAAGTTAGGGGATTTAGGGGTCTGAACAGACGTTTAGCAGACCGTAATACTTAAATTATTCAGAGTCTGCGCCTGTTCAGACCCCCATCCCCCTCGCTCGGCTATGCCGCTTGGCTTGTCCAAGAACTAAGGGGGCTAATCACGCTGCAAAGGTACGATGTTTTTTCCATAGAATTGCAAGCCCAAACGAAACAAAAACCGATCAAAACGAAACAAATTCAAAGATTATTCGTATCTTTGCCCCCAAATAGCGCGATTATGTATAGTTTGAAGGAATTTTGGCAACTGAGAAACCTACCTTTTCCCGAAGGTGAGTGGGATGGGAACGTTATCTGTTTGGAGACCAACGTGGAGTGGACCTTCGGCACGAACGAGACGCACGGGTTCCTGTCGTGCTACACCTTTACGATTGTCACACGGGGCTGGCTCACCATATTATATAATAACCGCGAACTGACGCTGCACGAGGGCGATCTCTACACTTATTCGCCCGGTTTCGAGGTTATCGTCCTCTCGTCTTCCAGCGACTATAGCGGCATCTGTCTGCTGGGCGACGAGCACTTCACGCTCAGCCTGCCCACAGTGCGCGATGCCATCCGCACGGCCTATTTCATGGTGGTTGAACTCACCTCGCCCGTACTTCCGCTTCAGGACGACGACCGCCACCGCCTGCAGGAACTGATGCAGATGATGCTGCACTACCAGCAGACGGGACTGCCGCATGCTAATGAGAGCCTGCGCATGCTCTACAACCTCTTCCTCACTGACCTCTCCGCCATCCAGCAGCACAGCATCCGCGAGCACCGCTTCCCCAAGCGCATTGAAGAAATTTTCCTCGGTTTCCTCGGCCTGTTGCCCCAGCATTTCGCTGAGCACCACGACATTGGCTTCTATGCCTCCGAACTCTGCATCACCACCACCTACCTCTCTCGCGTCGTCCGCCAAGTGTCAGGAGGACGCACCGTTGTCGATTACATCAACCAGCTGCTCCTGATGGAGGCTGTGTTCCTACTTCGTCAGACTTCGTTGAGCATCACTCAGATTTCCGACCGGCTTCATTTCGCCGAAGTCACCACCTTTGCCCGTTTCTTCAATCGGATGAAGGGCATGAATCCGAGAGAGTTCAGGAAGGGGAAATGAATAATTATTTCCAGAACAATTGTGTTCGCACACAATTTGTTTGATTTGTATCAATAATCAGTGCTGTTTTGATGGAAACCGGGTGTGAATTGATACACCTTTTCAAGAATCGTTGTACCTTTGCATCGTCAAAAGACAAGAAAGAGACTTCAATAGCGTTGAAAGTTCAAAGGTAAGAAAGATTGAATAGGTAATTAGCCTGAAAGGTAAAAGATTATAGAGAAAGCATAAAAAGTTGGATATGTAGTCTCAGTAGGAAGTTAGTAAATAATAAGGTAAGATTGTTAGTAAGTTTTGTACAATAGGTTTTTGGTTAATAAAAAGGTAAGATTGTTAGTAAAGTTCAGGACGATAGGTATTAGATTCTGAAAAGGTAGAACAAAAAAGATTGAGTAAAGGATAACAGAGATGTAGCAGGGGCGTCGTGATGACGCGTACTGCACGACGGAAGGGGGGAGTTGAAGCTCCAGCCTTCATTCTTAAAAAAGTAAAGGTTTTTAGTTATTAATATCGTTTGAAAATGCAGCGAAGGGGAAGTGATTCCACTTGTTGCATTTTTCTTTTGCTAATCAATAAGTTCCAATTTTCGCGAAAATTGAAAACGGGGGAATATGCACAGAAAGAATGTCAGACTTTTTTCTTGGCCCATTTCCCAGAGAACAGGCGGGCGAGGAAAATGACGCCGCGGAAGGTGAGGTCGATGGCCATAGCAGTCCACACACCGCGCAGTCCGTAGCGCGGAGCCATCCATGCGGCCAGTGTCAGTCGCACACCCCACATTGACGAAAGGCTCATGAACGCCGGGATGAGCGTGTCGCCGGCTCCGACGAACACACCGTTGCAGACAATCATTGCGGCAAACATGGGTTCGGCCCAAGCCTCGATGCGCAAGGCTTCGACTCCCTGGCTGATGATGGCCTCCACGGGGGTCATGATGGCCATGAGTTCAGGGGCGAAGACGTACATCAACGCACCCATGACCGTCATCACGGCAATGCCCAAGCTCACCGACATACGGGCAAACGAACGGGTCAGCTGCCGTTGTCCGGCACCGATGCCCTGCCCCACAAGGGTGGTGGCAGCTTCGGCAATGCCGTAGCCCGGCATATAGCACAGGCTCTCGACGGTGATGGCAAACGAGTTGGCGGCAATGGCTATGTTGCCCAATGGGGCCACAATCATGGTACTCACAATCTGCGCACTACCCATCAGAATGTGTTGGAATCCCATGGGTGCGCCAATCTTGAAAGCTGTTCCGACTACGTTGGACGTGGGGCGGAAGGAAGAGAGCGTGGTGACGGAGGCCTCTCTCTTCGCCTTCGGATCGTCCTTTCTGAAAAAGCCCAACATCTCGCTTTTCCACAACAGGAACCAGGTCATCATCGCCGATGTGACTATAAAGGCAATCAGTGAGCCTAATGCCGCTCCCAACACGCCCAATCCGAATACAAATATAAAGAGGTAGTTGAAGCAGACATCGAGCACGCACATCATGATGTTCAGTGCCGATGGAATCTTCATGTTTCCCGAACATTTCAGCATTGATCCGGCCAGCGACTCCAATTGGAAAAAGGGGATGGAGGCCCCAAAGACGGCAAAATAGAGGGTGGCTTCGTGGGCAATGTCTGCTCCGCCGCCTAACCAGTAGGGTAGGAAGGGGCTGACACCTACCGCGATGCAGAGTAGCAGCAGGCTCCACAAACCGCAACATACAAGCGACTGCCGCAGCACGTTGCGGGCATTGGCGAAGTCGTTGGCTCCGATGTAGTGGGCAGTCTGTACCGAGAAGCCCATAGAGGCGGCGCTCACCAACCCGAAGAACAGCCACGACGTGCTTTCCACCAATCCGATGGCCGCCGACTGTCGTGCTCCAAGATGTCCCACCATCGAGGCGTCGATGAAGAACATCACCGTGGCCGAAATCTGTGCCAGGATGCTGGGAATACTCAAGTTGACGATGAGGTGCAGCCGTTCGCTGTAGGTCATCGTGCGTCCTTCCCTGATATAGGCTAACAAGTCGGTTTTCTCTTCCTTTGCCATTTCAGACAGTGTTTAGTCCTCGTGTTGTACATACTTGCTGGGTACCACGCCGTATTGCATCTTGAAGCATTTCTTGAAATAGGAGGGGTCCTGAATGCCTATGCGGTAGCTCACTTCCGAGACGTTCAGCTCGCCTTCGGCCAATAATTTGGCAGCTTTCCTCATGCGTTCACGCATCAGGTATTTGTTAGGCGAAAGGCCGGTGATGTCTTTTACTCTGCTATAGAACTTGGTGCGCCCCATTGACATCATTTCCGTCAGTCGGTCCATGTTGAAGTCGGGCTCGTTCATGTGTTGGGCAATGAAGACGGCCAGTTTGTCGATGAACACTTTGTCGGCATGCGAGGTGATGATCACCCCTTCGGGGATGTGCTTGTTGGCCTCGTCGGACGAGCGGCTGTGGTGTACTGGCTTCGCCTCTCCCTGATTTGTTGCGGCTTTCTGATAGGCCATGGCTTCTTTCTTCATCAGCTGCATCGATTTGGCCAAGAGCACGCGGAGGTTGCACGGCTTCACGATATAGTCGTCTGCCCCGACCTTGTAGGCTTGTATCTCGTACATGTCATCGTCGTGGGGAGAAAGCATGATGATGGGTATTGAGGCCGTTTTGGAGTTTTGTTTCAGTTGGGCTACAATCTCATAGCCGTTCATGTCGGTCATGGTGACATTGCAGATAAGCAGTGAGGGCGGCTCGTTGACGACCCCTTCGAGCCCCGCCTTTCCGTTCATGTAGCAGTCGGTGTGGAAGTAGGTGCTCAGTTCCATCCGCAGTTGCTGTAGCATGTCGTAATTCTCCTCGATGATGGTCACATGCTGGTCGTTGAGGGCCTCGAACTGCATTTCCTGAAACACTTCTTCGCTCTGATAGTCCGGTTTTTCCTCTTCCGTATCCTTGTTGTCGCCTGTGTCGAACTCCTCGGGGCTGTAGGCAGCTTCCTCGGTGGGCAATGTCAGCGTGAAGATTGAGCCTCCCGTTTCGCTTAGGGCGTAGGTCAGGCTCCCGCGGTGGGCCTTGGCTATTTCGTATGAAGTGTAGAGTCCGATACCCATGCCTTCCTGACTGATCAGCCCGTTCAGGAAGGGTTGGAAGATGACCTCCTGCAGCTCTTCTGAGATGCCGGGACCCGTGTCCTCGCAGCTGATGACGACCGAGCTTCCTTCTCTCCAGAGCCTTACGATGATACTGCCGTGCTCGGGTGTGTACTTGATGGCGTTCAGAATCAGGTTGTAGAGAACCGCCTCCAACAGATCTTGATCGAACGACGACGTGAAAATCTTCTCCTTCGGCGTAAACGAGAGCTGGATCTTCTTCTGTTGGGCCATGGGCCAGAAGTCCTGGCAGACGGTGCGCACAAAGGACACGATGTCGCTGTTGGTGACGTGCAGGCGGAGGTTGCCGGTCTGCGCTTTCCTGAACTCCATAAACAGGTTGACGAGCTTCAGCATGCGTCGTGTGCTGCGTAGGGCTGTCTGTACGGCCGGACTCTTCTTGTCGAGCTTTTCCACGGATTTGTTGATGATGGTCAGCGGCGTAAGGAACTCATGGGTGATGTTGGAAAGCAACTGTATGCGGAAGTCGGACAACTGCTTCTGCAACATCATCTGCTGGCACAGCTCGAACCTCCTTCTCCAGTTGTGGTAAAGATAGCTGGCAAAGAGAAGGGCGAGGAGGAAATACACTGTCCAAGCCCACCATGAGACAAGCCATGACTGCAGCTGTCCCGATTGTGCAAATGCCGTCAGTGAAGGCGTGATGAAGGCTACAAGAATACAAGCGATTCGTCTGCTCATTTTTCAGATAGGGTAGTTTTCTATGTGCAAAGTTAATTGTTTTGAGTAAAAAAAAGAGGAATCAGACGAAAAAAGACTTTATTTTAGCATTTTTTCTGACAGATTATTTTTATCTTTGCAACATGAACATTTTATTTAGGTTGTGAGGAATATGGAAAGAAAAGCGATTACATTCGACACCGTGATTCGCACGATAATGGGTATCATTGTCATAGTGGGCATCATCATGCTGCTCCAGAGGTTGAGCTCGGTTCTGCTTCCTTTCTTTGCCGCATGGCTTGTAGCCTACCTGCTGTTCCCCTTAGTGAAGTTCTATCAGTACAAATGCCGGTTGAAGTTCCGCATTGTGGGTATCATCTGCGCGCTGCTCACTACGGCTGTCGCCCTCGCCGGGATAGCGTGGTTAGTGGTGCCTCCCATGATTGAAGAGGGGGGGCGCATCAAGGATGTGATCATTGCCTATATCGAGGGTAGCAGCACGCTGAACAGTATTCCGTGGAAGGTGCAGAACTTCATCCGCGAGCATATCGATATTGAGACCCTGAAGGCCATCGTGACACAGGACGGCTTTTTCGAGAGTGTGAAAGAGACCATGCCGAAGGTGTGGAACATCATCGCCCAGTCGCTGAATGTGCTGGGCAGTCTGATCTCGCTGACCATGATTCTGCTCTATACAATCTTCATTTTGCTCGACTATGAGGAAATCTCCAACGGTTGGTCCCGTCTGCTGCCTGCCCGTTATCGTGGCTTTGCCGTGCAGCTGATGCGCGATGTCGAAGAGGGCATGAACAAGTATTTCCGCGGACAGGGAAAGATTGCCTTTATCGTGGGCATCTTGTTCAGCATCGGTTTCCTGATCATCGATTTCCCCATGGCCATCGGTTTGGGCATGTTCATCGGCCTGCTGAACATGGTTCCCTATTTGCAGATGCTGGGCTTCATCCCCACCATTATTCTGGCTTTGGCCAAGAGTGCCGAGACGGGGCAGAACTTCTGGCTCATTATGGGCATGGCTTTGGCTATCTTTGCTGTGGTGCAGGTTATTCAGGATGCCTATCTTACCCCGAAGATTATGGGACAGGTGACGGGACTGAATGCCGCCATCATCCTTCTTTCGCTTTCCATCTGGGGCTCGCTCTTGGGCATGTTGGGCATGATTATTGCCCTGCCGCTCACCACCCTGTTGCTGAATTACTATCAGCGGTATATCATCAAAAAGTAATAGGGGTGTAGAGATGGCGTTGTCATGATGGGCAATGCACAGTCGCTTATATAAACGATTGCTGTCCGCTAAATCAGTTTTTTAGCGGACAGCAATCGTTTTCAATAGTGGTTAAAATGCTTAATAAGCAAACAGGGGGTAATCCTTCATTTTCTCGTTGACGCGCTGGCGGACGGAAGCAATGACTTCCTCATTGGTGGGATCGTTGAGCACTTCCTCAATCCATGCGGCAATCTGAACCATGAGGTCTTCCTTGGCACCACGGGTGGTGATGGCTGGAGTACCCAAGCGGATACCCGATGTCTGGAAAGCAGAACGGCTGTCGAAAGGCACCATGTTCTTGTTCACCGTGATGTCGGCAGCTACCAGTGCGTTCTCGGCCACTTTACCGGTCAGTTCGGGATACTTTGAGCGCAGGTCAACGAGCATCGAGTGGTTGTCGGTTCCACCGGAAACAATCGTGAAGCCACGTTTGATCAGCTCGTCGGCAAGCACGGCAGCATTCTTCTGTACCTGCTTTGCCCACTCCTTGAACTCAGGCTGCAAAGCCTCGCCAAAAGCAACGGCCTTGGCTGCAATGACATGCTCTAAAGGACCGCCCTGCTGTCCGGGGAAGACGGCAGAGTTGATAAGAGCCGACATCTTCTTGATCTCGCCTTTGGGAGTCGTATAGCCCCAAGGATTGTCGAAGTCCTTGCCCAAGAGGATGATGCCGCCACGAGGACCACGCAGGGTCTTATGGGTGGTGGAAGTGACGATGTGGGCATACTTCACAGGGTTCTCCAACAGTCCGGCTGCAATCAGTCCGGCAGGGTGTGCCATGTCAATCATGAGCAATGCGCCCACCTTGTCGGCAATCTCGCGCATACGCTTGTAGTCCCATTCACGGCTGTAGGCAGAGCCACCGCCGATGATGAGCTTCGGCTTGTGTTCCAAAGCCAGACGTTCCATCTCGTCATAGTCCACGCGGCCCGTCTCCTTGTTCAGGTTATAGCCCACGGGCTTGTAGAGAATACCGCTCGTGTTGACGTGTGAACCATGAGAGAGGTGGCCACCATGATCCAGGTTCAGACCCATGAAGGTGTCGCCGGGTTTCAGCACGGCCAAGAGTACGGCGGCGTTGGCCTGAGCACCAGAGTGAGGCTGCACGTTGGCGTACTCGGCATCAAACAGCTTGCAGACGCGCTCGATGGCCAGCTTCTCGACCTCGTCGACCACCTGACAACCGCCGTAGTAGCGTTTGCCGGGATAGCCCTCGGCATACTTGTTGGTAAGATAGCTGCCCATGGCTTCCATCACTTGGTCGCTTACAAAGTTCTCGCTGGCAATCAGCTCAATGCCTTTCAGCTGGCGCTGATGCTCTTTTTCAATCAACTCGAAAACAGTGTTGTCTCTTTTCATTTTGTAGCTTTTGTTTTTGTGGTTATTTTAATGACTATTTGCTCACTTCGTTCTCCTCGCGCATATCGATGAACTGACGGTTCTGGTCATAGAACTCATACTGTAGGAAGGCCATCTTCTGGTTGCTGATGACACGGATACCGAATCCGTATTTCAGTTGCCAGCGGCGTTTCAATGAGAAAACTCCCTGATTGATGAATGCTGCTACGTAAGGATGCACGTGCAATGAGAATCGGCGAATGCCTATCTTGTTGACGAGACGGTCAATTTTGCTCTCTAACTGGTCGGTAAACAGGATGCTCGACTTGATTTTTCCAGTGCCGTGGCAAGTGGGGCAGTTCTCTTCGACAGCCACGTCCATGGCGGGACGCACGCGCTGACGGGTGATCTGCATCAGTCCGAACTTGCTCAGTGGTAGGATGTTGTGGCGTGCGCGATCCTTCTTCATGTTCTCGCACATGCGTTCATAAAGCATCTGGCGGTCCTCGGCAAGGTTCATGTCGATGAAGTCCACGACAATGATGCCTCCCATATCACGCAGGCGAAGCTGGCGTGCCAGTTCGTCGGCAGCACCGAGATTCGTTTCCAATGCGTTGGCTTCCTGTCCGTTTTCTTTCTTGATGCGCGTTCCGCTGTTCACGTCGACCACATGCATGGCCTCGGTGTGTTCGATGATGAGGTAGGCTCCCCGTTTGTAGTTGACGGTGCGTCCGAAACCTGATTTGATTCGCTTGGTAACGTTGAAGTTATCAAAAATGGGCACGCTACCATTGTAGAGCTTGACAATTTCTGTTTTGTCAGGGGCAATGAGTGCGACATAGTCGCGAATCTGGTTGTAGATTTCGGAATCGTTGACGTGGATGCCGTCGTAGGTGGGGTTGAAAAGGTCGCGAATGAGTGCGACACTACGACTCTGTTCTTCGAACACAAGCTGTGGGCGTTCGGTGGTTTTCTGAACGCGCGTGATGGCATCTTCCCATCGTTTCAAGAGCACCTTCAGTTCTTGGTCGAGCTCAGCAGCCCTTTTACCTTCTGCCACGGTGCGCACAATCACGCCGAAGTTCTTCGGCTTCATGCTTTGTACGAGCTGCTTCAGTCGGCTGCGCTCTTCTCCTTGCTTGATTTTTGAACTGACGGAAACCTTGTCGCCAAATGGAATGAGTACCATGTAACGTCCCGCAAAGCTAAGGTCACAGGTGAGTCGAGGCCCTTTCGTGTTGATAGGCTCCTTCACCACTTGCACCATGATTTCTTGTCCTACCTTCAGCATGTTCTGTATAGTGCCTTCTTTGGGCAGGTCGGGCTGCCGGGTGGCTTTCTGGATGGGGTAGAGCTTTTTGCGGTCGCTGGTTACTTGTTTCAAGTATTTCTCAAAAGAGCTGAATTGAAGTCCCAGATCAAGATAGTGCAAAAATGCGTCGCGCTCAGAGCCGACATCCACGAAGCAGGCATTCAGTCCCGGCATCAGCTTGCGGACTTTGCCGATGTAGATGTTGCCTACGGCATAGGAAGCGGAGCGGGGCTCGCTCTGATATTCCACTAACTGCTTGTCTTCAAGCAGTGCGATGGAAATCTCCTTAGGCTGTACATCAATGATTACTTCGCTTGTCATTTTTACTTTTTGATTTCTTGATTGGTGTTATTACAAAAAAGGGTGTACCCACATAATCTATATTTATGCATGGTACACTCCCTTCATTTTTTCCAGACGAGCAGTTTACTTGCTCTTATGTCTGTTCTTACGCAGACGCTTCTTGCGTTTGTGAGTAGCCATCTTGTGGCCCTTCTTCTTTTTTCCGTTAGGCATAATTCTTAATGTTTATTTGTTAAAATAATCTTGGATTTAATCTTCGCTGACAACCTCTAAACCGTCCATTCTTTCGATGAAGCTCTTGGCAGGTTTGAATGCCGGCAAATCGTGAGCTTCGATGACCAGTGTGGTGTTCTTTGATATATTTCTTGCTGTCTTCTTGGCACGGTGCTTCACGATAAAGCTACCGAATCCACGCAGATAAACGTTTTCCTTGTTGTTGGCGAGACTATTGCGAATCTCTTCCATAAAGGCTTCCACCGTGATGGCAACCTCCTTCTTGTTAAGGCCTGTTTGCTCTGCAATTTGGTTTACAATTTCTGCCTTAGTCATAATTTTTATACCTTTGTTTTTTTGTATTTTCAGTTTGGGAGTGCAAAGATACTGTTTTTCAATCAGATACAGAAATTTTTATCTGTTTTTTTTGAAAAATTATCAACTTTCTCCCTTTTCGCCTTCAAAATAAGCCTTTAGTTCATCGTTGGCACTTTGTGCTTCGTTTGGCAGATCTTTGATGATTTTTCCTTTCTCGAGGAGTGCGATACGGGTGGAAATTTCAATGGTGTGCTGCAGATTGTGCGAGCTGATGAGGATTGTGGCTCCTGTCTTTTGGCTGTATTCCCTGATAAGATGCTTCAGAATGTTCTGGCTGGAAGGGTCGAGGAAATTAAAGGGTTCGTCGAGAATCAATAGCTTCGGCTCGCGCAGCATGGCGGCGATGATGCCCACTTTCTGCTTGTTACCAGCCGAGAGGTTGCGAATCAGTTTCTGTTGTCCGAATACTTCGCCATTGGCAAAGCGTTCAAAATCCTTCTGGCGATTCTCAATCACATCGGGCGTGATGCCACTGATTTTCCCTAAAAAGGCGAAATATTCTTCAGGTGTCAGGTAGTCGATGAGGAATCCGTCGTCGATATGGGCGCCAGTGTCCAGTTTCCATGATTCGTTTTTGGCGGGGTTTACGCCATCGATATCGACTTCTCCATTGTCGGGTTTCAGCAAATCGAGGATGATGCGGAAGAGTGTGGTCTTGCCGGCACCGTTGTTGCCGACAAGACCCAGTATTTCCCCTTCTTTGACCTCGAAAGAAGGTATGTCGCAGGCGACTGTCTCGCCGAATTGCTTCTTCAGGTTTGTGAGTGTGAGCATGCTTTTATACTAAGCCTTTACCGTGACAATTCTTGAACTTCTTACCGCTTCCGCAGGGGCAGGGATCGTTGCGTCCGGGCAGCTTGTCGCGGACAATCGGTGTGCGCTGTTGCTGCGGTGCGCGTGTGTCGTGCTGTGCAGCGGCACGCTGGTTCTCGTCTACGAGCCGCTCTTCCTGAGGCTGGCTTTGGCCTTCCTGACGGTTCTCGGTGTACTGACGGCGGTCGGTGTGCTCCTCGGGTGCTGCTTCCTTCACTTGCTGCTGTTGCAGTTCGGGGATGGCGGCACGGTTCAGGATGCTCACCGTGCGGTTGTTCATCGTGTTCACCATCTCATCGAAGAGTTTCACACTCTCTAACTTGAAGATGAGTAGCGGGTCTTTCTGCTCATAGCTGGCATTTTGGACAGAGTGGCGCAGTTCGTCGAGTTCGCGCAGGTTCTCCTTCCATGCCTCGTCGATGATGTGCAACAGGGTCTGCTTCTCAAACTGCTTCACCACCGACTTACACTCGGTTTCGTAAGCCTCCTTCAGGTTGCAGGCGATGTTGTACATGTGGCGACCGTCGGTGAGGGGCACCATGATGCGCTCGTACATCTGGCCTTGGTTCTCATAGACCTGCTTGATAACGGGCCATGCCACCTCCTTGATGCGGTCGGTCTTGCGGTTGAAGTTGGCCAGAGCTGCCTGGAAAGCATCCTCAGCCAATTGCTCGCGGTTGCGCGTGTCCATGAACTGCTCTTCGGTGAAAGGCACCTCCATGGCAAACAGGCGGATGAACTCCTCTTTGCAGCCTTCATAGTCGTTGACCTCGATGATGCGCGACACGCGATCCCAGATCACATTGGCAATATCCATGCCGATTCGCTCACCCATCAGGGCGTGGCGGCGCTTCTCATAGACCACCTTGCGCTGCTTGTTCATCACATCGTCGTATTCCAGCAGGCGCTTACGAATGCCGAAGTGGTTCTCCTCGACCTTCTTCTGGGCGCGCTCGATACTCTTTGAAATCATTGGGTGCTCAATCATCTCGCCCTCCTTGAAGCCTAAGCGGTCCATCACCGAGGAGATGCGCTCACTGGCAAACAGGCGCATGAGCTTGTCTTCGAGCGAAACGAAGAACACTGAAGAACCCGGGTCGCCCTGACGGCCTGAACGGCCACGCAACTGACGGTCGACGCGGCGGCTCTCATGGCGTTCTGTACCGATGATGGCCAGACCGCCGGCGGCTTTCACTTCCGGCGAGAGCTTGATATCGGTACCACGACCGGCCATGTTGGTGGCAATTGTCACGGCTCCCTTGCCGTTGGAATCCTGCTGACCGGCCTGTGCCACAATGTCGGCCTCCTTCTGGTGCAGCTTGGCATTCAGCACCTGGTGGGGAATACCTTCGCGGCGGCCCGTCTCAGGATTGACATACATGTCGAGCATGCGGGAGAGTAGCTCCGAGATTTCCACCGATGTAGTACCAATCAATGTGGGACGGCCAGAGTTGCGCATCTTCACAATCTCTTCAATGACAGCCTTGTACTTTTCGCGGGCAGTCTTGTAAACGCGGTCGTCCATATCGTTGCGGATCACAGGTTTGTTGGTGGGAATCTCCACCACGTCGAGCTTATAGATGTTCCAGAACTCACCGGCCTCGGTCGAAGCTGTACCGGTCATACCTGCTAACTTGTGGTACATGCGGAAGTAGTTCTGTAGGGTGATGGTGGCAAAGGTCTGTGTGGCAGCCTCCACCTTTACGTGTTCCTTGGCCTCGACAGCCTGATGGAGTCCGTCGCTCCAACGGCGGCCTTCCATGATACGGCCTGTTTGCTCGTCCACGATTTTCACTTCGCCGTCGATGACCACGTACTCGTCGTCCTTGTTGAACATGCAGTAGGCTTTCAATAACTGCTGCAAGGTGTGTACGCGCTCCGACTGCACGGCATAGTGGTTCATCAGCTCGTCCTTCTTGTTCACGCGCTCCTCGTCGGTCAGCGACTTCTCGCCTTCAAGAGCCGAAAGCTGTGAGGCAATGTCGGGCAGCACGAACAGCTGGGCATCGTTCACCTGCTTGGCCAACCAGGCAGTACCCTTGTCGGTCAGGTCGCAGGAGTTCAGTTTCTCATCGACCACGAAGAACAAAGGCTCAACAGCCTCCGGCATGCGGCGGTTATTGTTCTCCATATAGATTTCCTCGGTCTTCAGCATACCCGACTTGATGCCGTCTTCCGACAGATACTTGATAAGGGGCTTGTTTTTCGGCAGTGCCTTGTGTGAGCGGTAGAGTGAGAGGAAACCTTCGTCGAGTTTGTCCTGTGCCTCCTTCTTCTGGCCGGCTTCCATCAGTTGCTGGCCTTCGGTGATCTTCTGCTTGGCATCGGCCAAGTATTGTGTGGCCAACTGGCGCTGGACACCTACGAGGCGCTCCACGAGCGGCTGGTATTCCTCGAACATCTGCACGTCGCCCTTGGGTACAGGACCACTAATAATAAGAGGTGTACGTGCGTCGTCGATCAGCACCGAGTCGACCTCGTCGACAATGGCGTAGTTGTGTGAACGCTGCACAAGGTCGGCAGGCGATATGGCCATGTTGTCGCGCAGGTAGTCGAAACCGAACTCGTTGTTCGTACCGAAGGTGATGTCGGCCAAATAGGCGCGGCGGCGAGCCTCAGAGTTGGGCTGGTGCTTGTCGATACAGTCGACCGAGAGGCCATGGAACATGTAGAGCGGTCCCATCCACTCGGAGTCGCGCTTGGCCAGATAGTCGTTCACGGTGACCACATGGACACCGTTGCCAGTCAGGGCATTGAGGAAGACGGGGAGGGTAGCGACGAGCGTCTTACCTTCACCCGTGGCCATCTCGGCAATCTTTCCCTGATGGAGCACGGTGCCGCCGAAGAGCTGCACGTCGTAGTGAATCATTTCCCATTTCAGGTCGTTGCCGCCGGCAGTCCAGTGGTTGTGGTAGATGGCTTTGTCGCCATCGATGGTGATGAAGTCCTTGCGTGGGTCGCCAGCCAGTTCGCGGTCGAAGTCGGTAGCCGTTACGATAGTCTCCTCGTTTTCGGCAAAGCGGCGGGCGGTGTCCTTCACAATGGCAAACACCTCGGGCATGACCTCGTCGAGTGCTTTTTCATAGACTTCGAGTGCATCCTTCTCAATCTTGTCGATCTTGGCGAAGATGTCGGCACGCTCGTCGAGCGGCGTGTCTTCGATGGTGGCCTTCAGCTTCTCAATTTCATCCTTCTCGGCCTTGGCAGCCGACTGCACCTGCTGACGGATGGCCGCAGAACGGGCGCGAAGCTCGTCGTTGCTGTAGTTAGAAATCGTGGGATAGATAGCCTTGACTTTGTCTACAAAAGGCTTGATAAGTTTGCGGTCGCGCGATGACTTGTCGCCGAACAGTGATTTTAGAATTTTGTTGAAATTCATTGTTATATTGTTCTTTTGTTTTTTTCTTGAAATATGGAAATTGGCTGCAAAGTTACTGTTTTTTTTGCATAAACGAGCATAAATCGCTCATTATTAGAATAAGGGAGCTGCTGAACAGGCATTGGGTGCCCTGATACGTATGGCACGGGCAATGGTCGGTGCAATACGGTCGGTGGTGACAGGTGTGGTGATACGCTCTGCCTTCATGCCCGCTCCGTAGACAATGATGGGGAACGGGATGTAGGAAGCACGCATCAGTTCGTTTTCCTGCGTGTCTTCATTGAGCAGTCGCCAACCGGGAGCGGTCTCTATGACGATGTCGCCACTGTGTTCGGCATTGAAGCCGTTTCTGATTTTGCGCAGGTGCTCATTGTTGTCTGTGATGAGCTGTAGTGAAGTGTAGACATTGCGCACGCCCGACATCATGGCCAGGAACTCCTGTGCGCGGCTTGTTGCCTCGGCAATGCTGATCTTCTTCGTTTCCAGTAGTTTGTGGTTCAGGTAGATCTGGTTGCGGAAGTAGGCTTCCACATATTTGCCCTGTCCCCAGATGGCTCCGAAGTACATGTTCATCAGATTGGCGGTGCGGCTCAGATAGAAGGTTCCCGAAGGAATGCGGTATTTCTGATAATCGGCAGTCTCTTCGTCGCTATATCCGGTGCTGGTCAGCACGAAGAGCACATTGTCCTTGCCGCAACGCTCCTCGAAGTATTTCACAAGACGGCTGATCTCATAGTCAAGTCTCACGTAGGTGTCCTGCAGCTCTACCTGATATTCGGAGACGGCATGATGGTTGTAGCTTCCGGCATAGTAGGTCAGCATCATCAAGTCGGTCACTTTGTCGTTGCCCATTCCTGTGCTGGCCATACACTGCATGGCTAAGTTTGTGATGTCTTCGTTGACGAGGGCGCTGGCCTTGTATTCCTGATAGCATTGGTTGCCCTTGAAGGTGTGTTTGAACGGCTCTTGCAATCCCGTCTGCATGAAGTAACTGAAGTTGCCGACAAATTCGTTGACAGGTTCCCATACGGTTGTTTGTATTTTCTTGTTGGGAGCCTGTAGCTGATTGTAAGCCTGTGCCCAGGCAGGGAAGCCGCTGAAATAGTATTGCGATGAGCACCATTGGCCGTTGCGGTCGTCGAGCCAGACGGCTCCGTCGGCGGCATGGCCTGCTGAAAGTACGGCGGCATCACGGTTGGGGGCAATGGCGTAGACAATGGCACGTCCGTTGGTAGCCACCTTCAGTTCGTCGCCCAGTGTCGACGAGCAGAGCTGGTTGGGCGATGCCGTTTCTGTGGTCAGAATGCCGGGGAACTTGCTGTCGTCGACACAATACACGGGACGGAGTGTCTCGCGGTTGAGCCAGCGTTCACCTATTATTTTATTATAATAAGGTGTCACGCCAGAGCTGAGGGCTGCTATGGCCGAAGCACGGTCAATGGGTGAAAAAGGGTAGGAGGCATTCTGATAGACGATACCCTCGGCCAGCAGTTGCTTGAATCCGCCCTGCGAATACAAGGGCATGAAAGCCTCTAAATAGTCGCTGCGCAACTGGTCGATGGCGATGCTCACCACCATGCGTGGGGCGGTGCGTGTCTCCTGGCCTTCGGCTTCCAGGTTGAAGCCCAACACTGCCAGCAGCGTGATATAGATGTATTTGTTCGTCATTTCTTACGGTTGACAACAGGGCGTTGCGTATTGATGATGTAATGACTGCAATAGCGTGTCAGCAAACATAATGCCAGAATTTCTGTTCCTTCAGCATAATCTTGTAGGAACCCGCCCAAGAAGAAGAGTGCGATGCAGACAAGCATAATGTTCCAGTAGCGTGATTCCTTCCCTTTCCGCAATACCGAAGGGATGAACAGCAGGGCAATCGGGTTGAGCAGGAGAATCTGCAGGTTGGTGCTGGTGGTGGGATGCTCGGAGAAGAACATCACAAAGAGAATCAGTCCGGCGATGCCTGTCAAGAGCATGAGCAGCGCGTCTATCCATGCGAAGTGGCGTTGCTTCTTCCATTCGTAGGCTAATACGGCTGACAAGATGCAGAGAAGGATGAGGGCGCAGGTCATGGGGGATAGTGGGAAGTCTTCCTCAATGATTTGTACGCCAGGCTTCACCAGAATACGGCGTTCCTTTATGAGGGAACGATATTCGCCATTATTGGCGAGAATTTGTGCCCTGTCGAAATCGTACATGAGGTTCAGGGGCAGAAACTCCTGTTCGGCGAGTGTCGTCTTCTTGTCGGCCTTTGCTCCGAGCAAAAGGTCGTTGCCGAGCGTTGTCCAGGGATGATGGGCAGTAAGCTCGCGGATCATCTCGCGATAGGTGGGGTTGAAGTCCTCACGGGGCGAGTAGACTACCCGGCCTGACAGATTGTTGACAATGATGTCGCGAGGACGGGTAGAACAGTTGTCGTAAAAGAAATTGTAGCGATAGACACGGTTCTGCGGCAGGTAGTTGATAGCCAGCGCCTGCGCGATGCGCGATTTCTCCTCGTTGTCGATGTTGAGCACCTGCTCGATAACCTCGCTACCCCAGTCCTGATAGTATTTGCAGAAAGGACGCATGGGTACAATGCCCAACTCGTAATCGGTCTTGCCTAATACGAAACGTGCCACGAAATGCGGCGCATTGAAGTTGAAGACACCATAGTTGAATACAAGGTCTTCGCCTGTTTGCAGGTTATGGTATCGGATGGCCGTGTGTCCATAGAGACTATAGACTTCCTCGTGAGGTGTACAGGTGATGAGACTGATTTCTACACTGTCCAGCTTTTCTGCCATCATCGGACCGGCAAAAAAAAGGAAGCTCACCGTGAGCCAGAATGTCCTGAAAAAGAGTCCAAATTGTTTCACGGTGCAAAATTACTTAAAAGTTAGGAGTTTGTGGTGACTATAATAGAGTATTTTCCATGAGTTTAACTTTTTTTTTGCCATTGTTTCAAAAAAACTCCTAACGCCTAACCCTTAACTCCTAAGTTTTTCGTAATTTTGCAGGCCGATATATTCAATCAAATAATGAAGAAAAGATTCTCGTGCGGCATTCTTGCTTTGTTTCTTGCCGCAATAGCAATGGCCCAAAGTGGAACGAACTCACCTTACAGCCAGTATGGACTTGGCCTGTTGGCCGATCAGTCGCAAGGCTTTAGCCGGGGAATGAACGGTGCCGGATTGGGTCTTAGAATGGGTAACATCGTCAATACGCTCAATCCCGCTTCTTATTCTGCCATTGACTCGCTGACCATGATTTTCGATATGGGTGTTTCCGGTCAGCTGACCAATTTCAAGGAAAATCAAGTGAAGGTGAACGCCCGTAATGCCAATTTCGACTATGCTGTAGGCTGTTTCCGTCTCTTCCCGAGGGTCGGCATGGCCTTTGGTATCCTTCCCTATTCGAATATGGGCTTCAAATATACGGTGGAGAAGTATTTGGACAGTACGAACGGCACTATTACTGAGACTTACAATGGCGACGGCGGACTGCATAAGGTTTTTGGCGGTATCGGATGGCGGATGACCAACTTTTTGTCGGTGGGTGCCAACGTCTCGTACCTGTGGGGGACACTGAATCATGGTATGGTGACAAGCAGTACAACCTATATCAACTCCTTGCAACGTTCCTATGAGGTGCAAGTCAGCAGCTATACTGTCGACTTGGGAGTCCAGTGGCAGACGAGATTGAACAAGAACGATGCGCTGGTCATTGGTGCCACCGTCGGTATTGGCCATAAGTTAGGTGCCGACCCCTCTTGCCTTGTGATCAATGTCAGCAATAGCGACACGATATCCCATTCGGTGAAGGACGGCCTCTCACTGCCGATGACATACGGTTTGGGCGTGGCTTGGACGAAAGGCCGCAAGTGGGTGGTTGATGCCGATGTCACGATGGAGAACTGGGGGAAGCTCGACTTCCCCGAGATAGGTGCCGATGGAGCGTATGCATTGCATAGCGGACTTCTGAAGAACCGTTATACGTTCAAGGCTGGTGCTGACTATGTGCCAGACAATCTGGACCGCAAGTTCCTGAATCGGGTTCATTATCGTTTTGGCGCAGGCTATTCTACACCTTATTATAATATTAATGGAAAAGAGGGTCCGAAAGAGTTCAGTGTGAGTGCCGGCTTCGGGATTCCCCTTCAGAATAGCTACAACAACCGCTCTTTCTTGAATGTCAGTGCCCAGTTCGTCCACACCTCGGCAAAAGACATGATTCGTGAGAACACGTTCCGTCTCAACGTGGGGCTTACCTTCAACGAACGCTGGTTCGCCAAGTGGAAGATAGATTAAGGGGAACCAGAAAAGGGAGAATGTCACGATGAAGAAAGAGATGCTGACGGCGACACCGACAGGGAGAGGCAGACACATGACCGCACTGCCAACACCTCTTTTATCGCTCCTTTCTCTCATTTTTCTGTTTGTTTCCTGTTCCGAGGCTCATGAGCATACTGCACCGGCCATCAATCCGAACGATTCGGTCAGCATGATGGCTTCCTACGGTGTGAACACGCTGATTAGCGATTCGGGGGTTATCAAGTATCGGATTGTGACGGAACGATGGGAGGTGAACACCCTTCGCCAACCGACACGCTGGGAATTCATGAAAGGCATCTTCTTTGAGCAGTTCGATGAGAAATTCCATGTCCAAGGATATATTCAGGCCGATACGGCGTGGTATTTTGACCAGTTGCGCCTATGGAAGCTGCGTGGACGAGTGAATGTGCGCAACATCGATGGATTGGTCTATACCAGCGAGGAACTCTATTGGGATGGTACTTCCCACGAATTTTACTCGAATGTCTATTCACGGTTAGTGACCCCGGAACGAACCATCGAAGGGACCTGTTTCCGTAGCGATGAGAACATGTACCACTACACCATCACCAATTCAAAAGGCTCGTTCGAGAAAGACGACATGGACGGCTCGCAGAAAGAGGAACCAGCCCCAGCCGATGCTAACGATACGACCGCCGTCCAGGTTCCCGTGCGCCAGGCTTCAAAGAAGCATAAGGCCGTGGGCAAGTGATAATTGAAGCAAAAATGCCATCATGACCGCACAAATCATAGGAATTTTGATAGCGATGCTTTTTTCCGGCTTCTTTTCGGGCATGGAAATCGCATTTGTGTCAAGCAACCGTCTTCGCGCCGAGATGGATCGTGAGAAAAACGGACTCGCCCAACGTGCTATAGCCGTGTTCTATCAGCATCCCAATAATTTTGTCTCCACCATGCTGGTGGGCAACAACATTGCCTTGGTCATTTATGGTATCCTTTTCGCACAAATCTTCGATGCGACACTTTTTGCCTCATTGCCAGAAGGGGCTGCCCGTGTGATGGCCGACACGCTGTTGTCCACATTGGTGGTACTTTTCACAGGCGAGTTTCTGCCGAAGACTCTTTTCAAAAGTAATCCGAACACGATGCTCACCATCTTTTCTATCCCTGCATTCATCTGTTATGTTGTGCTCTATCCTATCTCACGCTTTGCCACTCTGCTCTCAAAAGGGCTTTTAAGGCTTGTGGGTGTCAAGATGGACAATGACAGCGAAGACCGCGAGTTTACCAAGGTCGATTTGGACTATCTGGTGCAGTCGAGCATTGACAATGCTGCCGATGAGGACGAGATTGAGGAGGAAGTGCGCATTTTCCAGAACGCCCTCGACTTCAGTGAGACGAAAGTTCGCGATTGTATGGTGCCACGCACGGAAATTGATGCCGTTGAAGACACTTGTACGATAGAGCAGTTGAAGCAGCGTTTCATAGAGAGCGGCCATTCCAAGATCGTGGTCTATCATGAAGATATCGACCATATCATCGGATATGTTCATTCCTCGGAGATGTTCCGATTGAGTGAAGAGTCAAGAGTGAAGAGTGAAGAATCCTTTGCTCAGGAAGGATTACACACAGTGGTAGCAAATTCTTCACTCTTCACTCTTCACTCTTCACTGATAAGACCCATGACTTTTGTCCCCGAGACCATGGCGGCCAGTAAGATGATGCAGACACTGCTCTCACAGAAGAAATCGCTGGGCGTGGTGGTCGACGAGTTTGGCGGCACCAGCGGACTCATCTCGTTGGAGGATATTGTGGAAGAAATTTTTGGTGACATCGAGGACGAGCACGATTCCACGAATTATGTGGCCAAGCAGCTGGAGAATGGCGAATACCTGCTTTCGGCACGCTTAGAGATTGAGAAGGTCAATGAACTCTTCGATCTTGAACTGCCCGAAAGCGACGAATACATGACAGTTGGCGGACTTATTCTGCACGAATACCAAAGTTTTCCCAAACTCAACGAGGTGGTGAAGATTGGCCAGTGGGAGTTTAAGATTGTCAAAAACACCGCAACAAAAATCGAGCTTGTTCGTCTTAAGGTCAACGGGTAAGTTCTATTATTTTGACTGTAAGAATACGAAAAAAGAGCGAAAGTTGGGCCATTTGTCGGGCAAAAAACCTTTTTTTTGTAAAAAAATGCGCTTAATTCATATTTAATTAGTAATTTTGTCGGCTGAATTTTGAAATTATAAAAAATTAAAAATATTAAAAGCTAAAAAAAACAATGGCAGCAATTGGAAAAATCAGAAGCTGGGGCCCCACACTCGTGGCAGTGATTGGCTTGGCTCTTTTCGCCTTCATTGCTGAAGAGCTGTTCCGCTCGTGTCAGGCCACGAGCAACGAGCAGCGCCAGCAGGTAGGCCATGTGTTAGGTAAGAAAATTTCGGTACAGGAGTTCCAGTCTCTCTTCGATGAGTACCAGGAAGTCATGAAGATAACCCAGAATCGTGACAACTTCTCGGAAGATGAGCTGAACCGTATGAAGGATCAGGTGTGGAACACATTCGTCCAGAACACCCTTCTCGAAGATGAGTGCGCCAAGTTGGGTCTCACTGTGACCGACGAGGAAATGCAGAATATGCTTCGCGAGGGTACGAACCCCATGTTGCAGCAGACTCCGTTCGTCAACCAGCAGACCGGACGTTTCGATGTCACTCAACTCACGCAGTTCCTTGCCAACATGAAGGATCCCCAGATGTCGCAGAACGCACAGGTTGCCGATCAGTACCAGCGTCTTTACAAGTATTGGCAGTACATTGAGAAGTCTCTCCGTCAGCAGACGTTGGCCATGAAGTATCAGAACCTGCTCGTGGGCTGTCTGCTTTCGAACCCCGTCTCTGCCGAGGCTTCGTTCAAGGATCAGACGACTGAGAGCAGCATCCTGTTGGCTTCTCTTCCTTACTCAAGCATCAACGACAACGATGTGCAGGTGGCCGATGCCGATCTGAAGGCTAAGTACAATGAGCAGAAGGAGATGTTCAAGCAGACCGTTGAGACACGCGACATCAAGTATGTCTCTTATCAGGTGGTTGCTTCTCAGGCCGACCGCGATGCACTGATGGAAACCATGAAGGAGGCCCAGCAGAAGCTTCAGGAAGGTGGCGATCTCGCCGACGTGGTGCGCAAGGCCCAGTCGCAGGTGGCTTACACTGGTTTGGCTGTTACACGTGCCGCTCTGCCCAACGACATTGCCGGTCGTCTCGATTCTATGACCGTGGGTCAGACCTCGGCTCCTTTCGAGACTCGCTCAGACAACACCCTCAATGTGGTGAAGCTGGTTTCCAAGGCTTCCATGCCCGACTCCATCGAGTATCGCATGATCCAGATTGGCGGTGAGACCCTTGAGGCTGCCCGTGCAACTGCCGACAGTGTCTATCAGGCTCTGAAGGGTGGCGCTATCTTCGATTCTATCGCAAGCCGCTACGGCCAGACTGGTGAAAAGATGTGGTTGACTTCTGCCATGTATCAGAACTCTCCCGTCCTTGACATCGATACGAAGAACTATCTGTCTGCACTCAACACTCTTGGTGTCAACGAGCTGAAGAACCTCGAATTTTCACAGGGCAACATGATTGTTCAGGTGACCAACCGTAAGGCTATGGTCGACAAGTACGACGTGGCCATCGTGAAGCACACCATCGACTTCTCGAAGCAGACCTATTCGGATGCATACAACAACTTCAGCCAGTATGTCAGTGAGAACAAGACCATTGAGGCTCTGGAGCAGAATGCCGAGAAGTTCGGTTATCGTGTGCAGGAGCGTTCCGATATTGCCAACTACGAGCACAACGTGGCCGGCATCCGTTCCACCCGTGAGGCTATGAAGTGGATCTTTGATGCCCAGGACGGCGAAGTGTCGCCCCTCTATGAGTGCGGCAGCAACGACCGTTTGTTGGTGGTTGCCCTGACCAAGACCCACAAGGTGGGCTATCGTGATTGGGAGAGCGAGAAGGAGACCCTTCAGCAGGAGGTGATGCGCGACAAGAAGTTCGAGTCTCTCTCTCAGAAGCTTGAGGGTGTCAAGACGGTTGCCGATGCCCAGCAGAAGGGTGCCCGTGTCGATACTGTTCCCCAGATCACCTTCTCTGCTCCTGTCTTTGTACAGGCAACGGGTGCCAGCGAGCCTGCTCTGAGCGGTGCCGTGGCCTCTACCAAGGAGGGTGAGTTCTCCAAGAACATTGTGAAGGGTAATGGCGGTGCCTATCTCTTCCAGGTTCTTACGCAGAAGTCTCGTGAGGGTGCTTCCTTCGATGCCAAGTCGCAGGAGCGCATGCTGAAGCAGCAGGCCATGCAGGCCGCAGGCCGCTTCATGCAGGAACTCTATGAGCAGGCCAACGTGGTGGACAACCGCTACCTGTTCTTCTAATCAGACACAATTGTTCTTCCATTCATTTTGAATGGTTTCACAAAGTCGTCGAGTTTGTCTTACAAAGTCGACGACTTTGTTTTACAAACTCGTCGACTTTGTAAAACGGTTCATTTCCAACGGTGACAGAAATCAAGGAAAACGGGAGGAAAATAAATAATTATTATCATTTTGTTCTTTTATTCAATAATTATTACTATTTTTGCAAGCGACCATAAATTATGGTGAGTGCAAAGCGGATTTCCGTGATAACGGGTCTTGGCACCAATCTCATCTCGTCGTCGTAGTCCACTTTATCAAGGAATAATCATTACAAAATTTAGTTATAAACATTATGAAACAAAAATTACTTTCAATGATGCTCCTGCTGTGCGCCCTCATAGCAGGTAGTGGAACGATGTGGGGACAAACGACAGTAGCTTCATTCTCAAGATCTGGTTCCACAAATAATGTAACCGGTGGAACATTTACTCAGGCAGCAGATGCTAAAACTGATTATTATCAAGATGGAAGTGGATCTGTTAGGTATATTCAAATAAAGAACAATACTGCTTATTGGACAACAACACCTTCTTCAATTACTCTAACATCAAAGATTGGAGGTGGAACAGCCAATACAGATTTGTCTAATGCTGTTTATGCTGTTCTCTTGGATTCTAACGGAGATGAGATTTCGAGTTCAAGAACAAGCATTACATCTCATATAACAACTAATACAGGAGACAACTATGAAACATCTCTTCCAGCAACTAATAATGTTTATGGAATAAAGATCTATCATACCAAAGAAACTGGCTATAATGTAAGGTATTATTCATTCAGCTTGTCTTATGTTGCTGGTGGCGGCTCTTCTGCTGTGGAAACAACAACGACTATTGTTGATTCGGGCATTACCAATACTGATGTTTATGTAAGCACAACTGCTGGTTCATTATCTGCTGCAGTAACTGAAACCGAAAGTGGTGATGCCGTTGATGGCGCCACTTTTACTTGGAGCGGTAACAACAATGACGTAGCAACAATCAATGCCAGTACAGGTGCCGTGACGCTTGTTGGTGCTGGCACAGTTACCTTTACTGCAAGCTATGCCGGAGTAGCTAACGAATATCTGGCTTCATCTAACACATACCAGATGACTGTTACCAGCAGTGAACCATACGTTCAGCCTACGGAAATAGAAATTACTCCTAATTATACATTCTGGGGTAAAACTGCGCTATTCAGTGGAAGTGATTTTTCCAGTCTTTCTGGCAGCCAGGACAACGTGACCTTGGATTGGTCAAGAGGAAATGGTAGTATGTATGCTAATACAACTGCTATGCGTTTCTATAAAGACAATACGCTTACATTCACAGCGCCAACCGGATTTGAGATTGTTGAAATAGCTATTACTGGATCATTATATGGGGACGAGGTATTTTCAACTGGCAGCTTGGCTAACTCTACATGGACGGGCTCTGCATCAGAAGTAACAATGAGTCGTCCAAGTAATGCATCTAGTTATGCAAATATAAGTAAGTTTACTATCACTCTCGCAGAACAGAAGGCCTCCCCCTCTCTCTCTGTTACCCCCACGAGTCTGAGCTTGGGTTATAATGAAACGAAGTCATTTACGGTATCTAAGACGGGTGACGGCACGCTGACTGTAGTGAGCAACAACACAAGCGTAGCAACGGTTGCTGCCGACGGAGTGACTCCAGGCCAATATAATGTGACATACGTAGGCGACGGTAGCACCACCATTACTGTTTCTTCGAGCGAGACCGATACGTATGCCAGTGACACCAAGACGGTGACGATTACTGCCCTTGATGCTCGCGCAGCCGCTGGTATCAGCTTCGCAAACGCTTCTCAGAGTGCTGTGATTGCAGACGGAACGAGCTTCACGCAGGCTCTGACCAATACGAATAGCGTAAGTCCTATTACATGGACGAGTAGCAATGATGATGTGGCAACTGTTGCTTCTGACGGAACTGTTACTTTGAAGACGGCAGGAACGGTGACCATCACGGCCTCTTTCGCAGGCAATGCTACCTACAAGCCCGCTGAAGTAAGCTACACCCTGACTATTACGAACAAACATGTGGCGGAATTGGTGTTTACTGCTGATGCTATTGAAAAGAACTCAACGGATGCTCCATTTACAAATGCCATCATTACAGACCCCGATCCCATCGATGTTGTTTATAGCAGCTCTAACACAGACGTAGCTACTGTCAATGCTTCTACTGGTGAGGTAACCATCGTGGGCGGCGGTACTACAACCATTACAGCCACTATCGATGATGATGACTATGAGGCTACTGAATTCACCTATACGCTGACTGTGAATAAGGTTGCTGCTCCTATCTCGTTCTCTTCCGCCTCTGCAACAACGGCTATTGATGAGACAGAGAGTTTTGTGGCTCCTACCCTTAGCAACCCACAGAGCCTGACAATTGCTTATAGCAGTTCAAATACGGATGTCGCTACAGTTGATGCTGGCACTGGTGCCATTACATTCAAGGCTGTTGGTAATACCACTATTACCGCTACCTCAACAGCGACAGCAAAATACAACGCAGGCGAGGCTACTTACACGCTGACCGTGACTAAGGCAGCAGAGAATCTGCCGTTTAGTCATTCATTCATATCTGGTTCAGGAATGGGTGACTTTACCACCAGCGCATCTGGAATTTGGACAGCTAATAATACCTATGGTGCTGTAGCACAAGGAACTACATCAGAAAACTGGCTATATTCACCCATCATCAACTTAACAGATGAGACCTATGCAACTCTTACTTTCAGCCATGCAACGAATGGTGTAACTACACCTCTTGATGAAAAAGCTACACTTTGGGTGAAAGAAGTCGGTGGTGATTGGACTAAACAGACTTTGACATATTCTGATAATAGTAGCTGGACTTATGTTAATCAAACAGTTTCCTTGCATTCCTTCTGTGGCAAAAAGATTCAGTTAGGTTTCAAGTATGTCAGCAGTAGTTCTACTGGTAAATGGGAGATTAAGAATCTGAGAGTTGCCGATGACCGCGAAGAGGCTCCTATCTCATTCGAAAACGCTACCGTTTATGAGTTGCTGAAGAACAAGGATACATATACTGGCCAGGAACTGACAAATGATGAAGACCTGACTGTAAGCTATAACAGTTCTAATACAGACGTGGCTACGGTTGATGCTTCTACGGGTGTCGTAACCATCAAGGCTGTGGGTGAAACAAATATCACCGCCACCTATACAGAGTCTGCTTCTTATAAGGCCAACACAGCTACTTACAGGCTCGTTGTTACCAGCAAGACCGCTCCTGCTATCGAGTATGCAGAAGATGCTGTCTCGAAGAAAATAACCCTCGGCACCTATACCCACGAGCTGACTAACCCCAACGACCTGACCGTTGCCTACAGTAGCAGCGACGAGACGGTGGCTACCGTCAACGCTTCTACGGGTGAAGTAACCATGCTGAAGGTCGGTGAGACCACCATTACTGCTACATTCACTGAAGATGAAGATTATGATGGTGGTACAGCAAGCTACACGCTGACCGTTATCAAGGATGATCCCGTGCTGAGCTTTGCCAATTCAAGTGTCAATGCAGCTCTTGCCGATGGAACATATACGCAGGCTGTCACCACAACTCCTGCCGACCTGCCCGTTACCTACAGCAGCAGTGACGAGACGGTGGCCACCGTCAATGCTTCTACTGGTGAGGCTACTCTGTTGAAGGCTGGTTCAACCACTATTACTGCCACCTTCGTAGGAAACGATTCTTACAACAGCACTAACACAACATACACGCTGACTGTTGTGATTGACTATGCAGAGCTGCCGTTTGAATATGATGGTAATGGAACTGGTACACTCCCAACAGGATTAACAGTTTCTGGAACCGGAACATATAGCAGCTCTCCAAAGATTAGGTTTGATAGTACAGAGGATAATCTTATTCTAAAGATTGGTGAAATTCCAGGAGAGTTATCATTTGACATAAAGAATAACAGTTTCTCTGGTGGTACTTTTACAGTACAAACTTCCGCAGATGGGGAATACTTTGATGACTTAAAGAATTTTACAACTATTACTGGTACCCAGTCTGAGAAACTGAATTTACCGGGGAATACTCGTTATATTAAGTGGATATATACAAAAAAGAGTAGCGGTAATGTTGGCCTGGGCAACATCAGTGTAACAAAGACGAACACCATTACTTTGGCTGAAGCTTGCACAGACGGTTCTAAGTATTATGGTACATATAGCTTAGGTAAGGCTTTCATCGTTCCTTCTGACTTGACAGTATCTGAAATTACGGTAGAGAATGGTGAGTTGCAATTGACCAACTATGAAACGGACGATGTTGTTCCTGCTAACACGGGCGTGATGGTATCGTCAACGACAGCTGGTAACCATAGCGTAACCGTAAGCACCGGTGGTACTTCCAAGCTTGGCTCTGACAACATGCTGAAAGCCTCTGGCGATGCTGGTATTACCGCAGTAAACATGAATGAGACCAACACGAAGTTCTATCGTCTGACTATGCACAATGGCGATCAGATTGGCTTCTGGTGGGGTGCTGAGGATGGCGCAGCCTTCGCTCTGGCTGCCAACAAGGCTTATCTGGCTGTACCCAATGACGTAGCTGGTGCTCGTATGGGTTTTGCCTTCGGCGATGATGCCGCTGGCATTGCTTCAATGCAGCGTGATGAATGCGTAATGCATAATGAGGTCTACAATCTGCAGGGTCAGCGCGTGAAGGCTAACCAGAAGGGCATTGTGATTGTGAACGGAAAGAAGGTCGTGATTAAGTGAGTTACAAACCGAGCTTGCTCGAGTTTGCACGAACGTAAACGAGCTCGAGCAAAGCTCAAGTATATTAACAAGTAAAAAATAGGAGGATAAAGATATGAAAAAGTATATGAAACCAGAGTTGACCGTCGTAATGGTAACTTTTGAACGGAATATTCTCGCTGGATCAGTAGGCGTAGAGAATGGTGATACGTTGGGTAACAGTTACAACTCAAGCGACGTTTCCTACAGCCGTGGTGGCGATTGGGACGACGACGATGACTATTAAATACCTATATACAAAGAAGCCGCTTCGAGAAAATTCTCGGAGCGGCTTCTTTGTATATACAGTTCTTCGTCAGTCCACTTCCTCCATCCTTGTCACTTCCTCGCCACGGAACTGCATGGCTACGAGATGCAGCTGGGTGTCGCCCACCAACAGTCGTACCTTCTCGTCGTCAATGTAGCGGCGCAGCTGTTCTTTGGCCTCTTGCCATTGCTGTTCGGCTTTGGCTTCCGTGTCGTCCTTCTTCAGGTATTTCAGTTCAATGATGTAGCTGTGGGCCACCATGGGATAGCGCATGAGGTCGGGCATCAGGAAGAAGTCGCAGTAGCCGTGGTTCAGCTCCACTTCGGGGGCGGTGAGGTAATAGGTGCTGAGCGAAAGGTAGGCGGTGAAGAATCCCTGTATGTTCCGTTCCCCCTCCATGAGTGAGCGTACCGAACTGTTTTTCCTGTACTCCTCGGCAATGAGCTTCAGCAGCGGCTCCCACTCCCCTTGGTATACGGCACTGTCGAAAGCGCGGTCGATGGCTGTATGGTCTGTTGCGCGGATGGCGTCGTATTCCTCCAAGAGGTATCCGTAGTACTGTTTGCGCACGTTGTTGTTTGGAATGCCCAAGCGCAACTTGTTGCCGTCAATGCCCTGTATGGTGAGCATTCCATAATAGTAGAGCAGTGAAACGAAGTTCTCCCGCTTCACTATCTCGCTGGCAGGGAAGTAGCCCACGAGGTTTCCTGTGATGCCACCATTCTCGGCAATCTCATAGATAACGCTTTTTCGGCTTTTCTCCAAACGGTCCAGCTGTATCAGGTTTTTCATCTTCTGATAGTCAGTGCGGGCGTTGGGATTGAGCATGCTTTCGGGGGCGTGTCCGAGCCTGATCTGGCATCCTAAGTAATAAAGCACCATGTCGGTATTGAACATCTTGCTTTCGGCCTTGAGGCTGTCCATGGCGAAGCAGTATCCGTCGTACCAGGGCTTCATTTCCTGGATCATGGCTTCCACATCGCCTTTCAGCCAGCCGGCCTGTTGGTAATACTGGAACATCTGGCACACATCGTCCTCGCTGAAGCCCAGCATCTGGTTGAATGCCGAATCAGCTGTGATGTTCGTGGCGATGTTATAGCCCTATGTCAGGTCGTCCATCGTCACTGGACTTACTCCGATCATCAGCACGCGCTCTAAGTTAGGATTGAAGATCTTGAAGATGTCCCGATAGAATCCCTCTCCGTGGGTCAGTCCGCGGTAGATGTCCTCTCCGTGCTGGTTCAGCACGGTATTGGTGAAGTTGTCGTACTCGTCGACGATGAGGTACATGGGTACGTTGTATTCTCTTGCCTTTGCACCGATATAGTTTAGCTTTCCAGCAGCTCCCCACTCATTTTTCACATCTTTTGAAAAGCCTTCGTAGAAGAGATGTTCATACCTTTGGGCAAACGTATCGACAATAATCGTACAGTATTGGTCGAAGCGTTCCTTCAGTTCCCCTATTCCCCCCGTCACCTGCGAGAAGTCCAGATGCAGCATGGCGTAGCTGTTGCGCAGTGCCGTTGGGTGGCTTCCTATCCACAGTTCTCCGAAGTAGTCCTGGAACTTGTCGGCCAGGTTGATGTCGTAGTAGGCACGCAGCATGCTCAACAGGAGTGACTTTCCGAATCGTCGCGGACGCACAAAAAACAGGTAGCTGCTGGCGAACTCCAGCATCGGGATGTACATCGTCTTGTCTACATAGTAGTAGTGTTGGCGGCGCATCCGCTCAAAGTCGGCAATGCCCAAAGGCAACTGTAGAGTAGGTTGGCTGGTTGTCATGTCACGTTCTTCTATACTTGTTTTGTATGATGCCACAAAGATACGTCAAATTTTCCGCAATGCCAAAAAAATGGGTGGAAAACGAATTATTATTATTATTTATGTTCATTAATCCAATAAATATTATTAACTTTGCACGCTATTAATATTGTGTTGATATGTCAAAGTTTATTAATCCGTTTACAGATGTGGGCTTCAAGCGAATCTTTGGTCAGGATATTTCCAAACCGATTCTCATCGCGTTTCTGAATGCCTTGCTGGAAGGGGAACGCTCAATAGTTGACCTCAAGTTCTTAGACAAAGAACAGTTGGGATTAAGCGATGATAACCGTTCGCTTATCTATGACATCTATTGTGAGACCGAAACTGGTGAGCATATCATCGTGGAGATGCAGAACAAATACCAGCCCTATTTCAAGGATCGCAGCATCTACTACATGGCGCGTTCCATCATTGAGCAGGGTGAACGAGGCAGTGAATGGAAATATGACATCAAGGCTGTCTATCTGGTTGCATTCCTGAATTTCAGGATTAGTGATATCTCCAAGGATTTTCGTACTGATGTGGCACTGATGGACATGGAGCATCGGACATTGTTTTCCGACAAAGTAAGGCTTATTTATCTTCAGTTGCCTTATTTTACAAAAGAGTCTGACGAATGCGAGACAATTTTTGACAAGTTTATTTATACCCTGAAGAATATGGAAATACTACAGCGAATGCCGTGGATGGCCCAGAATGCAGTGTTCAAGCGTCTTTCCGAGATTGCTGATGTGGCATCTTTGAACAAGGAGGAGCGCGTCAAGTACGATGCCTATCTGAAGGCCTACCGTGATACCATTGCCGTGATGGAAGGTCAGTACCTCGAAGGTGAGCAGAAGGGGGTTGAGAAAGGACGTGCTGAGGGTCGTGCTGAAGAGAAACTTTCAAATGCAAAGAGTCTGAAGCTGAATGGAGTTCCTGTTGAGCTTATTGCGTCAAGTTTAGGCTTGCCTTTGGAGCAAGTGAAATCTCTGTAGATGCCTATTTGCACTTTTCGTTGATGAAATTATTAACAATTAATTAAAATCATAACATTATGTTCAAAAAACTTTATTTTAAATCATGGCTCCTACTGCTATGCTTGATAGTGGGGGCAAGTTCTGCGTGGGCAGACAAAATCACTGATTATAACAATATTGTCAGTGGAAAGAAATACTACATTGGTGCAACAACAAGCTCTACTGATTACTATCTTTATGTTTTGGGTACTTATGCAAGTACAAATATTGCAGGAACTGCAAAAGAAAACAAAGAAGATGCATCTATTTTTACATTTGAAGGCAGTGGAACACAATGGACAATAAAATTTGAATCAGGGAAATATCTTTCATTGCCATCTACAAAACAAAATGGTAAAGTAAATGTGGTTACTGATCCATCTACTTTTACTGTTTCAAACCAAAACGGAAAAATAAGGTTAACTATTGGCTCTTTTTCTATCCAAAAGAATAATAGTGGTACTCAGTTTGGTTCGTATGGTAATACTCAGACTGATGTTTGGTTGGAGGAGGTCAATGCTTCTCCCCTTGCTTCAATCGCTCTTTCTGGTGAATATCCCACATCTTTCTATCAGGGTGATGCTTTCAGCCATGAAGGAATGACTGTGACGGCTACATACGAGGATGAATCGACCAAGGATGTGACGGCAGCCGCAACTTTCTCTGGCTACGATATGTCTACGACAGGCGAACAGGAAGTTACTGTTAGTTATACCGAAGGCGAAGTTACCAAGACTGCCACTTACGGCATCACCGTGAATGCCCCTGCCACGCTGGAGTCGATTTCTCTCTCTGGCACCTATCAGATAGTCTTCACAGAGGGTGATGAATTTAATCATGATGGAGTTGTTGTTACAGCAAACTATGATGACGAAACAACAAAAGATGTTTCAGCTGATGCTGAGTTCTCTACTCCCGATATGTCTACGCCTGGTGTAAAGACTGTCACTGTGACTTATAACGAGAAAACTGCTACTTACGACATCACTGTCAATGAACTTCCCAAATACACTGTTACGTTCAGTGATGGTGGGGCAGTGACTCAGGCTTCTTATGGTGCAGAAGTAACGCTGCCTTCACGCTCTGATATTTCTGAATATGCTTTTGCAGGTTGGAGTGAGACAAACGTAGAAATCGAAACAACTACCGCTCCTATCATTATCCCGGCAGGAAGCTATACACCAACTGCAAATATAACACTCTATCCCGTCTATACAAAGACGGAAGGTGGTGGCGGTACAACAAACAAAACTGCAAGTGTGACTATTTCTGATTATGCTTCGACAAATAATTGGAGTAGTGGCTCACAATATTCAAGTATTTCATTAGATGATAATATAAAAGTCCAAGCAGTAGGTTCCTCAAATACAGGTAAATATTATACAACGGGTAATGGAAGTTGGCGTATTTACAAAAGCGAAAATGGTTATATGAAAATCTCCGCTTCCAATGGAGAGTTGACCTCAGCAACTATAACTTTCTCTAACTCGACACTTTTATTTAACAGCAAAAACATGACTTCTGGAACAGCAGTAAGTCTCTCTGGATCTTCTGCTAGTTTTTATGCAGGTGGAACAACCTATATTACTGCAATTAGCGTCGACTACACCATTTCAGGTGGTGGCACAACCTATTATTGGAGTGCTCCTGTAGCAGCTGCTGTAGAACGTCCAGAGATTACAGTTGCCGAGAACCCCTTCCTGTTCTCTACAACTGCGACTATTACTTGCGATACAGAAGACGCAGTCATCAAGTATAGTTTCGATGGTGAAAACTGGAATGACTACTCTGAGGCTTTGACCATCACTGCGACTACAACCATTTATGCTAAGGCAACGAAGGGTGATGACGAGAGCACTGTCGCTTCTGTAACCGTTACAAAGAATTTGGCTGAGCCTAATGTAACTGTGAGTGGCGACTTGACTGTTGACCTTAATGGTGAGACTAACATTGAGGCTGGCACATTGACAGCATCTGTTACATACGAGGAGGAAGCTGTTGAGGGTGCTACTGTGACATGGTCAACCAGTAACCCTGATATTGCTGAAATCAATGAAACGACGGGTGCTGTGACTATCAAGGCTCGTGGCAGTGTAACTTTCACTGCTACATACGCAGGCAACAGTGACTATTCTGAAGCTATTGGCACAAAGACCATTGTTGTGACAGACAGCAAGGCTCCCGGAACCGAAGGCAAACCCTACACCGTGGCTGAGGCTATCGCTGCCATTGATGCAGATGAGGGTGTTACAGATGTTTATGTCAGTGGTATTGTTTGCACAGGTGGTTCAAATTTGAGTAGTGGCGCGTTGACTTACTGGATTTCAGACGATGGTACTGAGACGAACAAATTCCAAGTCTACAAAGGTAAAGGCATCGATGGAGCAAGTTTCACTTCTACTTCAGATGTTCAAGTTGGCGATGTGGTTGTGGTTAAAGGTAACATAACCTTGTATGGCAGTTCTACCTACGAGTTTGATGCTGGTAGTCAGCTTGTTTCTCTGACTCGTAAAGAAGTTCCCACACTCGCATTTGGGCAGACTTCCTACACGGTGCGCATGGGTCAGGAACTGACTATTACTGCGACCTCGACAGAGTCGGATGGAGCTATCACTTACGAATCTTCGGATACAGAAGTGGCCGAGATTGATGCTGAAACAGGTGTGGTGACGACCAAGGCCATAGGTACTACAACCATTACTGCCACCATTGCCGAAACTGCCACTTATAAGAGTACTACGGCTCAGGTAACACTGACTGTTGTTGATGCCCGTGACTTCGTTACTGAGATTACCGCCATTTCTCCAACAACAGTTTTTGTTGGTCAGACTGGTACGTTCACACTGACTGAAACGCAAGCTGGTGAGGCTACATATTCTTATAGTTCTTCGGATGCCAGTGTTTTAGAGATTAGTGAGAATATGTTTGTTGGTAAGAAAAATGGAGAGGTTGAGGTTACTGTGACTGCTACTCCGACAGACGAAGTGACTTATCAGCCTGTGATATTTGTTGCTACTGTGAATGTGGATTACAAGTATGATGCCCCTGCTATTGAGAACGCAGAATTCTCGAACAGCACCAGTGTTACGATTCCCGCTATTGAAGGTGCAGATGTCTATTATACACTGGATGGTACTACGCCTACGGCTTCTTCCACTAAATACACTGCTGCTATTGAGTTAGATGTAACGACCACCATCAAGGCGATTGCTATTGACAATGAGGGTTGCGTAAGTCCCGTGGCTACTGCAACCTACACGAAGGTGGCAGCCAAGAAGGATGCTATTGATTTGACTGATGGTAAGACTCTGATATTTGATGATTTCAGCACATTAGGTGGCTATGAAAATAATCGTACTGACTACATTATTGCTGATGATGGTGATACGTATCAATGGACAGGTAGCCAATATTGTAGGAACAATAATGAATTGCAGATGCGTGCAAAGGGTAATAGCAATGGCACTGGAACCATTACCTCAAGCACAATAAGTTCTGTTCGTGGATTTGTTCTGACTATTGTCAGAGCTGGTGGTTCTGGCATCCCAGTTGTCTATGTCGGAGATGTTGAACAGACAAACACCTCGGCAACAAGTGGCATCTACGTTTATAACATTGAGAACACTTCTACTGCTATTAATATTCAGTCGGGTAATAGTTATGCTCTTTACATTAAGTCAATCACTATTGCTCCCATTCGTGAGGCAACTACATTGGCCTTTGACGAACCCGTTACAGAAGTGATGGTGGGTGCAAATATTACCAATGCAGCAACCGCCTCACGTGAGGGTACTATCACTTATCGTTCAAGCGACGAGACCGTTGCCACGGTTGATTCAGAGTCGGGTGAAGTGACAGGTGTGAAGATTGGTACAGCTACGATTACTGCTTTTATTGCTGCTAATACCGACTACAACGAGGCATCTGCTTCATACGAAATTACTGTGAACGGTATCCCTGCTGCTACCATCACGGGCATCAATATCTCTGAAGTTACTGTTGGAGACGTCGACGTTCTTACAGCTACATATACCAAGGCTCAGGACATGGAGAGTGACGTGACGTTGACCATGGCTTCAAGCGACGAAGGTGTGTTGTCGGTTGCTGACGTTGAAGGCGAATATATGTATGAAGCAGTAAAGGGTGGTACGGCTACAGTTACTGTGACGATTACTCCAGCTGATGTTGACCACTATACAACCGTAAGCAAAGAGTTCGAGGTGACTGTACTGAACGAACAGAAGGGTACGACCGAACTGGCTATCTGGGATGCTGAAAATGAAGTAGAAAGCGGAAGCACGGTCTATGGTGCAAACGTTACGCTGACTGCCCTGTTAGCAACGAACTATGATGGCGTTGTGACTGCTACACAGACTAACGACAAGATTGCCGATGTGACAATTACTGGTGAGAACATCACCATCACGCCGAAGGCCGTGGGTACTACTACTATTACTTTCACTGCTCCCGAGACCGCAAACTTTGAAGGTTCAGTTGCCAAGACTTTCGCCCTCACTGTTACTGCTCCTGAGGCTAAGACCGTATGTGAAGTGGTAGATGCTGTGGTGATACTGAACGAGACATTCAATGGATGTGATGGAACAGGTGGTAATGATGGCGTATATAGTGGAAATGTTGCTGGTAAGACGATTCAGTATGATGGAAATTCGTGGACTGTTACTAATACGTCTGGAGCTGATAAGTGTATCAAGGTGGGAACAAGTAGCGGTGGCAGTGCAACAACTCCTACTATGACTTTGGAAGCCGACAAGACCTATACCATCTCGTTCCGAGTTGCAGGTTGGAGTGGTGACGGTACGACATTGACACTTACTGCATCAAAAGGTACACTCTCCCAGACAAGTATTACTATGAATTCTGGCGCATGGACAGAACATTCTGTTACGCTTACTGGAGCTAATGGAGAGACAACCATCAAGTTCCAACCTACAAAGCGTTGCTTCCTCGATGAAGTGAAGGTTGAAATTCCTGCGATTGCCCCCGTTATTCCTGATGTTACTATTGCTGAGAGTGGTTATGGCTCGTTCTGCTGTGAGTATCCTCTCGACTTCTCGGAAAGCAACGAGGACTACAAGGCTTGGTATGTAAGCAAGGTTGAGGGTGCAACTGTGACCTTCACTCAGATTACAGGTACTATCGCTGGTGGCGTTCCTTTCTTCCTCTATGGTACTCCAGGAACTTACAGCCTGAAAGTGGTTGCTGAGAGCACAGAGACTCTGACTGACAACCTGCTTCGCGGCACGCTGGCTCCCACCTACGTAGAGACTGTGGAAGGCGACTACACCAACTTCGCACTGAGCAAGGGCGCATTTGCCAAGATGAATACGGGCACTGTGAAGGCCAACAAGGCATTCTTGCCCGTGCTGACGGAGAACCTGCCTTCTGATGGCGGCGCACGCCTGATGATTGTCTTCGCTGAGGACGGAATTGTCACCGATGTTGTGAAGAACATACGTAGAGATGGCGACAGCAATATGCATTACTACAATCTGAAGGGTCAGCGTGTGGAGAACCCGACGAAGGGCGGACTCTACATCGTGAACGGACAGAAAGTTGTTGTGAAGTAATAACCTCTTAAATGTAAATAGTATAATTATGAAAAAGATATATGAAATGCCCGAAATAGAGGTCGTAACGGTGACACTGCCTGTAATAATGGCTGGTTCGCCCGGCACGCCGAATGCTGTGATCGACACCACTTCTGAGGTCAATGCGGAAGAAATAGAGTCACGTCGTCATTACAATGTCTGGGATGAAGATGATGAGATGGATGACCTCCAATAACAGTCTTTCAATCCAATCATAAAAAGAAGAAAGGTTGCCGCTCCATAAGGGTGGCAACCTTTTTTAATTTCAATGGTTTTACAAAGTCGTCGACTTTGTGTTACAAACTCGTCGACTTTGTCGCACAAACTCGACGACTTTGTAAACTCATTTGATATGACTGCCAAAATGAACTAAAATAATTTTGGCTTTTTGCCTGCTTATTCGTACCTTTGCACCATATTTGCACCGCAAACGAACGAATAAATCAATATGGAACGACTTATAAAATATGCCTTGTGCATGATCCTGATGCTTGCTTCGGCCCAATGGAGCGAGGCACAAATCCAAAAATGGAGAGACTTTCACAAGGTGAAGAAAAAGGAGACCCTCTTTAGTATTTGTCACCAATACGGAATCACGGTTGCCGAGCTGAAGACCGCCAATCCGGAAATGAACAGTCCTGAATTTGTGCTGAAGAAAGGCGTGATTCTGGCGATTCCCTACCCGCAACAGTCCACAGCTTCGCAAGCTTCCACTGCCGTTGAGGCATCGGTATCCGAGAAACCGGCACCCAAGAAATCGTCGGCCAACGACGATGTGCGAAAGCGGTCTATCCGCCTGGGCGTGATGCTTCCGCTCCACGACGACAGTGCCGACGGCAAGCACATGGTGGAATACTACCGTGGCGTGCTCATGGCCTGCGACAGTCTGAAGAAGCTGGGCATCAGCACCGACGTGTATGCATGGAACCTGGCCGAGAACGACGACGTGAGGCCGCTGCTGGTCGATCCCGACATGGAACGGCTCGACATCATCATCGGTCCGCTCTATGAAAAACAGGTGGGCTATCTGTCGAACTTCGCAGAGAAACTCGACATCAAGCTGGTGATTCCTTTCTCGATTGATGCCCCCGAAGTGTACACCAATCGCAACATCTTCCAGGTCTACCAGAACCCTAACGACCAGATTGAGTCGACGGTGCGCCGTTTCTGCGAGTGGTTCAAGGACTATCATCCTGTGATTATCGACTGTGGTGACAAGACATCGACGAAAGGGCCGTTCACCTCGGCACTGCGCCGCTCGCTCGAACAGTGGGGCATCAAATACAGCATCACGAATCTGGTTGAGTCGTCTGCCGAGGCTTTTGCCAGGTCGTTCGATGACGAGAAACCCAATGTCGTGGTGTTGAACACGGGCCGTTCGACGGAGCTGAACGCCACGTTCGGTCGTTTGAGTGCTGTTTCGTCGGTGAAGCCCGACGTCAAGATCTCGATGTTCGGCTACACGGAGTGGATGATGTCTGCCAGCGTGCAGTTGGAGAATTTCTATCGCTACAATGTCTATGTCCCCTCACCGTTCTATACCAATCTGCTCAGTCCGGCCACGGAGCGGCTGCAGCAGAAGTATCGCTGGAACTTTCACCAGAGCATGATGCAGGCATTGCCCCGGTTTGCACTGACGGGCTTCGACCATGCCTATTATTTCCTGCAAGGACTGCATCAGTACGGCAAGGCGTTCGACGGTGCTGAGGGTCGTCTGGAGCATAAGCCCGTTCAGACTCCGCTGAAGTTCGAGCGCATCGGCAACGGCGGTCTTCAGAACAAGGCATACATGTTCGTGCGCTATCTGCCGGAACACAGGATTGAGACATTGAACTACTAAAACGCGAATGCTGGCGAAATGTCTATGATGAAACGATTCGGTCTTGTCCTTTCTTGCCTCTGCTTCCTCGTCATGGGTCTCAAGGCCCAGGTGGGCGAGTATCGCAGCGACTTTGCCATCGGAGGAACGGCAGGCTACGTGATGAGTCAGGTGGGCTTCATGCCCGAGGTGCCTCAGAAGTGGCATGGCGGACTGATCGGCGGTCTGTCGCTTCGCTACACCTGTGAGAAATATTTCAATAGCATCTGTGCGGTGACGGCAGAGGTCAACTACGCGCAGTTAGGCTGGAAGGAGGAACTGCTGACACCCGAGGACCAGCCTGTCATCAACAGCGTTACGGGGGTGGCTGAAGAGTATGAGCGTACCATCAACTATATTCAGGTGCCCGTGTTTGCCCGTTTGGGCTGGGGGCGTGAGCGCAAGGGCGTGCAGGCCTTCTTTCAGGTAGGCCCACAGGTAGGCTTCTATCTCAATGAGCAGACCAAGATGAATTTCAATTTCAATGAGCGCAACGCGGCGCAGCGCACCTCAAAGATTGTGGCACAGGACACCATGTCTGTGCAGCGCACCATGGACTACGGCATTGCCGGCGGCGCGGGTGTCGAGTTCTCGCATCCCAAGCTGGGGCATTTCATCTTGGAAGGCCGCTATTACTACGGACTCGGCGACATCTACAAAAACTCGAAGCGCGACTACTTTGGGCGTTCCAATCTGTCGAACATCGTCGTCAAGCTGACTTACCTCTTTGATATCAAGAAAACGAATAACCCTAAAATTAAATAATCTATGTTTGAAGGACAACCGAAAGGTCTTTATGCGTTGGCACTGGCCAACACCGGCGAGCGATTCGGCTACTACACGATGCTGGCCGTCTTCGCCCTGTTTTTGAGAGCTAACTACGGACTCGATCCCGGAACGGCTGGCATCATCTACAGCTCGTTCCTGATGTTCGTCTATTTCTTCCCACTCATTGGTGGCTTTATGGCCGATAAGTTCGGGTTCGGCAAGATGGTTACTACGGGCATACTGGTGATGTTTGCCGGCTATCTGCTGCTTTCCGTACCTCTTGGCGGTGATAGCGTGGCTCTTGTTGTCATGCTGATAGCCCTGATTTCCATTGGTTTCGGAACTGGCTTGTTCAAAGGTAATCTGCAGGTGATGGTGGGGGATTTGTATAACGATGCGAAGTATGCCGACAAGCGCGACTCCGGTTTCTCCATTTTCTATATGGCCATCAACATTGGTGCTTTGTTTGCGCCTACTGCTGCCATCCGTATCATGGAATGGGGACAGCAGACGTTGGGTGTCAGCGAGAACGATTCCTATCACTTTGCCTTTGCTGTGGCTTGCGCCTCGCTGATTCTTTCCATTGCCATATATTATGCGTTCCGTAGCACATTCCGCCATGTGGAAGGTGGAAAGAAGAAAGCTGGTGATACGACTGTGGTCGATGATCTGACACCCGAACAGACTAAAGAGCGTCTCATCGCCCTTGGACTGGTGTTTGCTGTGGTGGCCTTCTTCTGGATGTCGTTCCATCAGAACGGCCTGTCACTTACCTATTTTGCCAACGAGTTCACAGAGACAAGTGCCGTGGGCATAAAGGCTATGGCCTTCAATGTATGGAACCTTGTGGCCATCATCTTCATGGTCTATGCTTCCTTCTCCCTGTTTCAGGGTAAGACGGCTAAGAGCCGCGGTATTGCTGCCGTGGTCATCCTTGCCGCCCTGGCTTTCCTGGCATACAACTATGGCGCTCTCGACGGAAGCGTAGAGGTGAAAGCTCCCATCTTCCAGCAGTTCAACCCGTTCTATGTGGTGGCGCTGACCCCTGTCTCGCTGGCTATCTTCGGCTGGCTGGCAGCCCGTAACAAGGAACCGAAGGCTCCCCGTAAGATTGCCTACGGTATGATTGTGGCCGCTGTGGCTTTCTGCCTCATGCTTTACGCCTCGCTCACTTTGCCTTCACCCAACGAGCAGGCGGTGCTTGGAGAGGCTGCTCCCAGAGTGTCGAGCTATTGGCTCATTTCCACTTATCTCATTCTGACCTTTGGTGAGCTGTTGCTTTCGCCTATGGGTATCTCCTTCGTGTCGAAGGTGGCCCCTCCCAAGTATAAGGGAGCCTGCATGGGTGGCTGGTTTGTCTCAACGGCTATTGGCAACCAGTTGGTCATGGTGGGTGGCATCCTGTGGGGCGATCTGCCTCTGTGGTCGGTATGGGCAGTCTTCGCATGTCTCTGCGTTCTTGCAGCCCTGTTCATGTTCTCTATCATGAAGCGACTGGAGAAGGTCTGCTGATTTATGCTGCTTTCGCTACTGTTGTCAGGATTTCTCACATTCGTCGAGCTGAACTGTGAGAATCTTTTCGATACACGTCACGACTCCCTCCGGCAGGACACCGAGTTTCTGCCAGAGGGAGTCCGTCATTGGTCGAGGACAAAATATTGGCGGAAGCTGAACCATATAGGGCAGGAGATTCTTTCCTGTTGTGACGAACTGCCCGACCTTGTGGCACTCTGCGAGGTGGAGAACGACACTGTGCTTCACGACCTGACGCGCCGCTCCTTGTTGCGCACCTTAGGCTACGAGTATCTGATGACCGAGTCGAATGATCCGCGCGGCATCGACGTGGCACTGCTCTATCAGCCGGCTTCGTTCCGCCCGTTGTGCTATGAGTATATGGAAGTGCCGTTGGTGAAAGACATGCGTCCCACGCGCGATATATTATATGTACGCGGGCTGACACTCCGTTTCGACACACTCCATGTCTTCATTGTCCATTCTCCGAGCCGAAAGGACGGTGAGGAAATCACACGGCCTTATCGTATGCAGGTTTCCCGTGTACTCGGTGAAGCCATTGCTGGAATTGGTCCGGGCAATGTCATTGTGGCAGGCGACTTCAACGACTATGTTGACAGCCCGGCATTACAGTTGTTGGAGCATCATGGCCTCACAAATGTCAACAGGTGTCTGAAAGAAAGCAAGAGGGTAGGGGGCACCTATCGCTACCGGGGCGAGTGGCGTTCGCTCGACCATGTGCTGCTCTCGCCCCCACTGATCCAGCGTGTCGATACGGCCTACATCAACGATGCTCCCTTTCTGCTTGAGGAAGAGCCGCGCTATGGGGGCTACCGTCCGCGCCGCACCTTCAATGGCTACCGCTATCAGCGTGGCGGCTTCAGCGACCATCTGCCGTTGGTGGTCAGATTTCATACTGAAAAGTAGAAATCGGAGTCGTTTGGCTTATAATATCGAAAATTTTATCTAAATTTGCACCCAATTTCAAATTATTATGGCACAGAACAAGAAACGTCGTTGGCACTGCCTTCCTGGACAGGAGCCAACGGAGATGGACAAGCAGATCATGTACTGGGAGAATAAGGGGAAGCTCGTGCCGACGCGCGACCTGATCAAGACTCCCGAACAGATAGAAGGCATACGCAAGGCCGGCGTGGTGAACACGGGCGTGCTCGACGAGGTGGCCAAACAAATCCATATCGGCATGTCGACCTTGGAGATCGACCAGATTTGCCGTCGGTATTGTGAGGAACACAACGCTACACCTGCCTGCCTGAACTACGAAGGATTCCCCATGAGCGTGTGTACGAGTATCAATGAGGTGGTGTGTCACGGCATTCCCAAGGAAGAGGATGTGCTCGAAGAGGGCGACATCATCAACGTGGACTTCACCACGATTCTCGATGGCTATTATGCCGATGCCTCACGCATGTTTATCATGGGTAGGACGACCCCCGAAAAAGAGCAGTTGGTGCGTGTGGCCAAGGAGTGTTTGGAGATAGGCATGGAGGCCGCAAAGCCCTACGGTTTCGTGGGCGATATCGGTCATGCCATCGAGAAGCACTGCAAGAAATATGGCTACGGCATCGTGCGCGACCTGGCGGGTCACGGTGTGGGTTTGAAATTCCATGAGGAGCCCGATGTGGACCACTACGGACATCGCGGCACAGGCATGCTGCTTGTTCCCGGTATGGTGTTCACCATCGAACCGATGATCAATATGGGTACATGGAAAGTCTTTATCGACTCTGACGATCCCTATGGATGGGAGGTCATCAGTGGGGACGAGAAACCTTCAGCCCAGTGGGAGCATACCCTGCTCATGACCGAGCATGGCGTAGAAGTGCTCACATACTAATAAAATGACAAGAGGACACTTCAATGGCGAAGTGCCCTCTTGTTTTACGATAAATCCAGCTTACTTTTATATCTCCCAGCCGATGGCGCTTGCACCGAGCACAGCAGCCGATGCACCGTCGAGACCGCTGATGAGGAACTTGGCCTTGCCACGGAAGATGGGCATTACGTGGGCATCGTAGGCATCGCGGATGGGCTTCATGATCAGCTCACCAGCTTTCACCATGCCACCGAAGAAGATGAATGCCTCGGGCGAAGAGAAGGCAGCGAAGTCAGCGCAGGCCTCACCCAGCATCTTGCCCGTGAAGGCGTAGATTTCCTTGGCCAGTTCGTCGCCCTTGCCAGCGGCAATCGATACGTCAAGAGAGGTGATGTCTTCGGGATTCATTTCACGCAGCACAGAGGGACGTGTGGTCTTGCTGAGCAGTTCGCGGGCCGTGCGGGCCACACCCGTTGCAGAGCAGTAGGCTTCCAAGCAGCCGGTACGACCACATCCGCAGGAACGGCCTTCCTCGCCGCGTACCATCGTCACATGGCCAAGCTCACCGGCAAATCCGTCGCTTCCGTAGAGCAGTTGTCCGTTCACCACAATGCCTGAGCCAACGCCTGTACCTAATGTGATGACGATGAAGTTCTTCATGCCACGGGCCACACCGTAGACCATCTCACCGATGGCAGCAGCATTGGCATCGTTGGTCAGTGCCACGGGAATTCCGCCTAAGCGGTCGCTGAACATTTTGGCCAGAGGTACCACGCGGTCGTGAGCCCAAGGCAGGTTGGGGGCAAACTCGATGGTGCCGTTATAATAGTTACCGTTGGGAGCGCCGATACCCATAGCCTTGATGGTCTCTAATCCGCCCACCTCTTCAATGATGGGTGTCAGAGCCTGCACGCAGGCGTCAACGTATGCTTCTACCGAAGCGAATCCGCCTGTTTTTATGGCCGTCGTCGCCTTGATATCTCCGCGAGCGTCCACGATACCGAAAACAGAATTTGTGCCTCCAAGGTCCAAGCCAATCACGTATGGCTTCATTGTTTCTTGTTCGTTCATAGTTAATAGTTATTTATGGTTTTTTTGTTAATGAATAATTGCTTTTAATAACAGCTGCAAAGGTAACAGAAAAAAAGAAAACTTCCAAGTTTTTTATGAAAAATATCATCGATTGTTGTTTTCTATCCGCTGCCCCATCTTGCGTGCGTCCAGCTCTATCCGTCTTGATGTGAAATCGGGCGTGTTGTAGGAGTCGAGCAACCTGCGATAATGGTATGCCACCTGAGCCCTTCCAGCATCAAGACACCGAACACCAATATTACCGCCATGGGACCTGTCAGCCAGTAAGTTACGGGGATGGCCAATGCCAACGCTACCAACCCTTTGGATCCCTGACGGGGCATGATGGCCATGATTGCCGTTGTGGCAACCATACAAACCGTTGTTGCAATACAAGTAGCATGGCGTTGATGAATGCCCCTAACCGCACATCGAAGAAGAACTGGGACAGGAAATCACCCATATAACGAGCCATGCCGTCGGGAAGCATCACGCGGTTCGTGAAGTATTCCATGTCCCAAAGAAACAAATGGGTCTCTTCTGTGGCCAGCAACAGAAACGGGTAGCCCTGCAGTCAGAAGAGAAATACAACCATACCAAAAGCTGCTGATAACAGCAGCTTCCAGTATGACTTGATAAAGGCCAATGACCTCTTCATAGACTTCCTAACCTAACAGAAATCGCTCAGCCTCGATAGCGGCCTGACAGCCAGTGCCAGCGGCAGTAATGGCCTGTCGGTAAGTGGGATCGGCGCAGTCGCCGGCAACAAAGATGCCGGGGAGCTTGGTGCGCGGCGTGCCGTCGATTTTCTTCAGGTAGCCCACTTCGTCGACATCGAGCCACTCGCGGAAGATGTCGGTGTTGGGTTTGTGGCCGATGGCAAGGAAGAA
>CAMYVQ010000021.1 GCA_947302435.1 uncultured Prevotella sp.
GCACCTTCAACTGGTTGCGCACCCAGAAGCAGATGCTGGTGGACATGCCGATGGTGTCGGTGTACTTCATCAGTCGCTGGATGTTTTCTATTGAGAGTGCACGGTTGGGAGCCGTACGTCCGCGCTGCTTGCGGTGGTCGGCATTCTTCGGGCTGATATAGTCCATATAGAGGTCGCGCTCCATATTTTTGTCGAAGTAGCCGAGCCACTGTCCCAACTGTGCCAGGTTCTCCATGCAGGCCGTGAGGAACTCCGGCTTATAATTCACGATGCCGGCATCGTGGAGCATGTCGAAGAACTCCTTGATGTGCTCGTCGGTGAGGTAGGGCACGAAGATGGGCTGTACCAAGGCCGAGTTGGCCTGTATGCCACGCTCCTGGCACATCTTTACGGCAGCCATGCGTTCTTCTATAGGGGCGGCGTAAGGCTCCAGCAAGTCGCGGAAGGCTTTGGGCATGATGCTCACCGAGGTGTTGAACTGCATCTTGTCCTTCAGCTGCTCGAAGAGGTCGAGGATGGTCTCGCCCTCGTTCTCCACCAAGAGGTGCTTGGTGCCGGCCTTCGATGCGATGAAGAGACGGGCATTTGAGTTGGGGTATTTCTTGAAGTGGGCGATGAACTCACGCAGGATGCGGTGGGCGATACCCGTGTAGAGTGTTGGCTCCTGCAGGGCCTCGGTCTTGGGCGTGAAATAGTAGTAGTGGTTCCAGTTCTTGCCTCGGCTCAATGCCACAATCTTCCGCTCAATCTCCTTCTTCTTCTCCGGTGCCTCGACGATGGCGTTGGCCAGTTCATTAAGGAGCCGATTGCGCTCCTTGATATCAGCCCCCAAGCCCCCTAAAGGGGGTGTTGCTGCGCCTCCAGTATGTTCTCCCCCTTTAGGGGGTTGGGGGGCTTGTACTCCGTTCATCTCCTCCAAGAGTTTGCGCACATAGAGGTGGTAGTTCTCGTAAGCCACTAACTTCTGTTCGTGTACGCCGTCGGTCACTAAGCAGTACTGACATCCCACATGACAGCCCTTGATGGGGTTCACCTCGAAGGTCAGCGTCGGGCAACGGCCCGTGTAGTTGTGAATTTCGGTCTCTATCGTGTTGGGGTCGCAATCCTCTAAGTAAAGCACCGACTTGGGGATGACAGTATGTTCCTCCAAGCGTTTCATAAACAGTTTCGACCCTCTGATCAATCCTTGCAGTGTTTCGTCAGAGGGTTCAATCGTTACGCCGAGTCTTCTCAGATATTCAGCATCGACAATCTGGGGCTTGAAGCCTTCCAGATTGTAAGCGTCAGTCTCATGCTCATAGAGATTGCGCATTTCAATGGGTTCTTTCATTTTAGTGAATTTGGTTTAATTGTTCTATTTATTTTTGTTCGTTTTTATCAAAAATTATCAATAAGCCTTTTCGTCTCTCTTGAAGATGGTCTTGACCGTCATCCAAATGATACGGAGGTCGAGCCAGAAGCTCCAGTGCTGGATGTACCAGATGTCGCGTTCCACTCGTCCCTCCATCTGCCACAGCTCACGGGTCTCTCCGCGGAAGCCCGTCACCTGAGCCCAGCCGGTGATGCCGGGCTTGACAAAGTGGCGCACCATATACTTGTCTATCAGTTTGTCGTATTGTTCCGTATGGGCCAGCATGTGAGGCCGTGGTCCCACGATGCTCATGTCGCCGATCAGCACGTTCCAGAACTGTGGCAGTTCGTCGATGTTGGTCTTGCGAATGAAATCACCGAAGGGGAACTTGCGCGGATCGTCCTTGGTGGCTTGTAGGCGGTCGGCATCGGTGTTGACGTGCATGGAGCGGAACTTATAGCAATAGAAATCATGTCCGTTAATCCCTGTGCGTAACTGGCGGAAGAACACGGGGCCTGGACTCTGACGCTTTATCGCCAACACGATGAACGGCAGCAGCAGTGCTGAGGGTATCAGGCACAGAACGGAGAAGACGACATCGAATAATCGCTTTAATAATCTGTTCAACGGTTCCTCCAACGGACTGGTGTAGGTGGTCATGACCCCGATGTCATCGATGAGGATGGGTTGCAGGTTCAGTTTCTCTTCTGCCGTCGGCAAATAATAGAACTTGGCCACGCGGTGGTCGCACAGACGCACTGTCTGTTCAATCAGTTCACGCTCCTTGCGCGGCACGCACAGGTAAACCTCATCGCCCAACTGCAAATCATCCGGCCGTGATAGTAATGCCTCGAAATCGCTGATGCTGCCGTCTGGGGTCAGCTCCCCAATGTCTCCGTAGATGTGGCTAATCCTGTAACCATAAGTAGGGTTGCTCTTGAGTTTGTAGTATAGGCGCAGCAGTTCTTTGTCCGATCCGACAAGCGTGACACTACGTGTGTTGTAGCCCGACTGTCTGAACTTCTTTACCAGCCATCGCTCTACGAAGCGCAACAGAATGATGCAGACCAACATGACAAGCCCCATGGCAAACAGTTGCCAGCCTAGTCGGGATGTGAAGTGAATGGCACGTAGCAGCAGATATGACAATAAGGTGTGCGTCAGAACAAGCATTACGCTGCGGCGCAGGATGTCGTTGGCACCCACCACACGCTCATGAATGACAGAGGGGAATAAATACTCGGCAACAATGAAGGCAAAGGTACATACCATCCAGAACGCCCGTCCCTTTTCTTCGTCCCAGCCTTCCGACTGGGGAATAGTGCCTACCACGAAGTAGAGTAGTACCCACAGCACCACAAAGTCTCCAGCGATGATTAGCAGCTGGATCAGCCTGTTAGTGTGTTTGTTATTCTTTATTCTTATATGCATTGCTTTATCTATCTGCATATATCGACCCCCCATCACTCCTGCACCACGTTGTTTTCATAGCCACTCTTGGTCTCAGGGCCAAAATAGATCCAACCTTTGTTCATTTCAAGTCAATTCTTAATGCCGCGCCTACTGACAGATAGCGGCACTTCATCAATGAAGCCTGCAGTTGCACATAGCGGAACAGCACACAATCGGCTCCGATATTGATGCCATCACCGTCGTATTCGGCGATGGCACGCAAAGGACTATATACTGACGGGCGCAGCGTGATGCCGCCTACCACACCATCCCAGCGGCTATTGTATGACTTCGCCCATTTCCGATAGGCCAGATGCCCGCCTACGACACCAAATGGCAAGTCGATATGCTTGGAGGCTGCCACATAGAAGTTGCGGAAATAAAAACTGTAGGAGTCGCCGTCGCGCTGACCTATCACATCATTGCCACCTATCACCACTGAGGGCCAGTAGCGACCCTCGTTCAACGGACGAAGACGAAGCGAGAAATAACGGTCTTTGGAATAGAACCCTATTTCGTCGGACTTTTTGTTTAAGTTCTTTCGGAATTTCATTAGGGTAAAGCTATAGCCCACTTCAAGCCATTTCAAAGGCATAGCCGAGACATACCAGTTGGACGAAGCGTATTTCTCGCCCTCAAAGCGCATGTCGTCAGGCATCATCTCTGTGGGAAGTGCATGTACGCCCAAACGGAGATTCTCAATGGTGTCCATCTCTGCCGAGGGCACATGCAGCAATCCTGTCATACCAGTATATTGCTGGGCAAAAACTACGCAACCACCCACAGGAAGATGCAGCAACAGGTACAGGAAAAGAAGTATTCTTTTCATCGTGCCACCTCCTTTCTCAAGCCCCAGTCCACATCGATTAACCGTTCACGACTGTTCTCTTCGGGGTCAATCCTGTATGTCTGCATAGACTGCTCACCGGCACGTGAACTGTGGGAAAGCATAAAGTTCGATGCAGGCCGTACAACCAGTTTGCGACTGCTTTTCTTATAGGGAGGCAACATCCAGACAATTGAGAAGCCGCCGTTGGTCTTGTACTGCTTCTTATCGAAAGAATTAGCCTCCAAATCGCCCATCCGCAACTGGGCAAAGGCCAACAATGTGATATGCTTGAAATGGCGCATAATATCCAATTGTGAGCCATAGTCACCACCCACATATCGGCCACCTGACAGGCGGAATTCTATATTGTAGGGTTGCAGATACACATCGGCACCCACCAGACCTGCCACCTTATAGTCACTATAAAGGTCGGCATCATAGTGTCCCTTGAAATCTGTACCCATGATCCAAGACGCGGTATATCCTGCCTGCGCATTCAGCAAGAGCCAGGAATTGACGGGCCACGCCCATCTTACATCGACACCGTAGCGCTCGTTGCCAAACAAGCCTGCCGTTAGTCTGAGGTGCTGATTGGCATTGTTGAAATGCAGCTGACGTGACACCGTGGCCATATTGAACCGCCAGTATTTGTTGGTGATATCGCGAAAAGAATAGCCATCGCTGACAACGGGAATAATACCTTGGGCCGCTATCGACCAGTCATGACCCAAGTGCCAGCGAAGACCGGGTGTGGCATTAATCTGAACATCGTATAGGCGCAGCCAGTTCGTATCGGCATAGCCTAAGGTGGCTCCGCAAAACAGTTCTATCTGTCTGCTATGGGCGGTCGTCTGCTGCGCCGTCGTCTGACCGCAACAGGTCAGAAATGAAAGGAAGCTGACTAAAAAAAACAAGCTACGTAGCATACAAATTGTTGCCTTGTTCATTCTGTATCAACACACCTTAAAAAGGCTGTTGGTATATAGGCTGTTGAAATGAGGCCGATGCCTGATAAAGAGAAAACCACCCTCTGCTGGCCAGCTACTCGGGCCACCCTTCCCTCGACTCCCTTGAAGAGACCCTCAATCACTCTGACCGTCTCGCCGCCCTTGTAATGGCACTGCGATTCATCGACGAACTTCAGATGCTCACTCTGGTTGGTAGTGGCAAGAATGAAGTTCTCCATCTCTTTGTAGGGTATGGTCAATGGTGGGTTCTTCCCCGTTTCGTCCTGGGCAAAGTGATTATAATAATATGTAAGAAAGGATAAGGCTGGGGTACGTTTTACATACTCATCGGCCTTGTCCTCATTGGTATATACAAAAAGAAGGTTTGGAATCAACGGCTCCAAAACTTTCTTCTGCTTACCGTTTATCATTTTACGCGTATAACGCTTGGCTATATAGACATGCGTACCGTCTGCAGCAATGTAATCCGCAGCCTTGTCTTCTCTTCCATAGGAAGCTCGAAATACGTACCAGTTTTTACCCCCCCCACTTTCTGTAATGTTTTCATAATCAGGGACATATCTTACCGACACCCCAGTTTTTGAGCTTTTGGCTTCGGGGAAGGCATCAGGGGCAAACCTGACGCTATGAGGATTTGACTCGCCTCTTCGAGTTGTCACATTAGACAATGTGCTCATGTTGGACCTTTTTAGGTCGTCCGTTTCCTTAATTCCTGTTCACACTTCGGTAAACAGCATTTCGGGCTGCTCCACCATCAGGCGGCAAGCGTAGTCCAGCCGGCAGTGAAAAACGCTCCACAAATTAGGAGTTTCGCAACTCAAAATATGATTACATTCATGATTACGCTCATGTATTCGATGATTCAACATGCAAAGGTATTTTCCTTTTTCCATTTATGCAACAAGAAAAACAAATGGACAATACTTTTTTAACAAATAAACAATTATTTAAACAAAAATTTACCCTCCCCATTACAAATCAGCAATGCAACGCACGCATCGGCTGGTAGGCATGGATGTTCATCGCCGACTGCACGGTGTAGATGGTATCATGGCCTCTTGCGCCCTCCTTTGTGTGGAGGAAGCCTTTACCCGTGCAGCCCACAATGGTTAGCACGGTGATTACACCTATTATATATATGTATCTCCTGAATGTCATAACTTACTATTGCTTCCCATGTCTTTTTCAGCGTGCAAAGTTGTCGTTTTTTTATTGTCTATTCAGCAACATGCAAGTAGCATCTAAAAGAATCATGCCGTTAGACGAACCAAGAAAATCATTTACATCATGAATACACTCTGTTCTTTCCTCCAATCTGTTTATTGCAGATAGGAAAGGATTGGTAGTCAATGTTTTCACGAACACATCCACATCGCTGTCACTTCTTTGCTCATCCCTTGCTATCGAGCCGAAAAGCCGCATCGATGTTATTCCGTATTCTTCTTGTAGCGTTTTACTACAAGAGGTCAGAATATCTATGTACTCCTTTCTTGACATGTCAATATAATTTATTGTTGCAAATTTACGAATAGTTTTCTTTGGTTCCAAATTTTTGGTAGAAAACCGTTAGGAATGCGCCTAAATTCTCCCAATTGCGCATCATAGTCATAAAACTTGTTCTGTTCATACACTCTATACATTGTTTATTGGTATAGAGGGTATGAACAGAACAAATCTATCAGTGGTGTGTTCACTTTCCTACAAAAAGGTTTCATTTATCCACAAAATAGTTGTACCTTTGCATTGGGCAAACAATTTCGTTATGAATTCAGAGAATACGGTCAATTATCACCTATATATTGACGAATGTGGCGATCAAAACTTGGTAACGTTTAGTCCTACGTTCCCTATTTTCACACTTTGTGGCATTTTGGTACGCGATGACGTTGTACAACATATAGAGACTCAGGTACAGACCTTGAAACGAGAGTTTTGGGGTGACCGTCAAATCATCTTACATTCACGTGACATCCGCAAGTGTCAGAATGGCTTCGAGGTGTTATTTGACCTTGACGTGAAACGTCGTTTCTACGAAGCCGTCAACCAACTTCTGGGGCAACGTGGCGTGTATGTTATTGTCTGTTGTTCCATCCTAAAAGAACCCTACATTCGCCAATTCGGACGATTTAATGATGTCTATGGCCAGTCACTCTCGTTTGTACTTGAACGCGCTATCTTCTGTATTGATAACGAATGTCCAAATGGATGCGGTAAAATTTCAGCCATCGTAGAGCGCAGAGGGAAACGTGAAGACAAGAACCTTATGAACTACTACCAGCAACTTCTGGAGAGAGGCACCTATTGGGTGACAGCTGAGCGAATGAAGAATCGAATGAACAGCCTTGATTTCAAATGGAAAACAGAGGATGTGGCTGGCTTACATATAGCCGACCTTGTGGCCTATCCGTTGACACGCCACGTACTCAATCCACAAAGTGTTAATCTTGCCTATGATGTATTAGAACCCAATATTTTCATGGAGAACGGAAAGTTGACGGGACTCAAAATCTATCCATCTTTACAGTCATAAAAAAGAGTTGCCACGAACCTGACAACTCTTCCGATCGGGGACACCCCAATCCCTATAAATGGATCACGTCCATTGTTCTGTGTGCAAAGATATAAAAAAGCGAACAAACTACCAAATAAATTTATACTTATTTTTCAACCAAATGTATGTTTTGGGGTGTTATGGGGTGGCAGGTGATGGAAGCTGAATCATCATTCACTTCGTAATGTGTCATCTCTGCTACTGACTTGAACCGTTTTACAAAGTCGTCGAGTTTGTAAGACAAAGTCGTCGACTTTGTGACACAAACTCGACGACTTTGTAAATTCATTCCATATAAGGGACACATTTGACCTCATTGAGAAAATGGCCTCGGTTTGGAGGCTTTCCCGGCTATATTTCAAAAACAAAAAAGACGATGAAACCTTACAGATCAAATAATTTGCTTTTTTGTCTTTTATAAAAGATAAAATTAGTATATTTGCACCATATTTCTATTATGAAAGATAAAATGTGAATTATGAACGCGATATTAAGACAGAGTTATCTGGAAAAGATTGAACGATATTTGGGTAAAGACACCATCATTATCCTGACGGGGCAGCGCCGTATTGGCAAAAGCTATATCCTACGTCTTTTCAGAGATAAGCTGAATAAGGATGAGCGAGCAAATATCATCTTCATCGACAAAGAGAAACATGAGTTTGACGACATCAAGACCTATCAAGACTTAAACGCCTATATTGATGCAAGACGCGACAAGGAAAAGACAAACTACATCCTTGTTGACGAGATTCAGGACATCAATGAGTTCGAGAAAAGTGTGCGTAGCTATTACGAGGAGCCGGATATTGAGTTGGTTATTACAGGCTCAAACTCGAAGATGCTGAGTAGCGACTTGAGTTCTATAATAGGGGGACGTTACAAGGAAATCTATATTCAGGCACTGAGTTACGAGGAGTTCATGCTGTTCCATCAGCTTACGGACTCTGACGATACGCTGGCTAAGTATATCCAGTTCGGCGGCCTACCGGGGTTGGTGAAGATGGGACTTGACGAGCAGGATGCGCGTGAGTACCAGACCGACGTGTACCATACGGTTTTGCTGAAAGATGTCATTATGAGGAACAAGATCCGCAACGTGCCGTTTCTTGAAAACCTTGTGCGTTTTCTTGCTGACAATGCAGGGAAAATCATCTCGGCCAACAGCATTGCCAAGTATATGAAGTCGCAGGGCGACAGTGTCACCTCGACGGTTATTATCAACTATACGAAGTTCCTGTGCGATGCCTATCTGCTTCATAAGGTGAACCGCTATGACATTCACGGCAAGAAGTTGTTTGAGAGCAACGACAAGTTCTATTTTGAGGACAACGGCCTGCGTAACACGTTGGCTGGTGGTTCGCGTGAGGGGGACATCGAAAAGGTGATAGAGAACATCATCTATAATCACCTGTTACGCCTTGGCTATGAAGTGAAAGTCGGACAGCTACAGGCTGGTGAGATTGATTTTGTCTGCAAGAAGCCCAAAGGTCAGAGGATATATGTGCAAGCATCGTATATCATCGCTGACGAAGCTACGAGGGAGCGTGAGTTTGGTAATCTGTGGGCAGTCAAGGACAACTATCCGAAATATGTCATATCAATGACCCCGCTCGTAAGTAGACAAGATTCTGACGGTATTATCCACCTTCATCTGAGGCGGTTCCTGACTGAAGGATTGGAATAAGGACATTCCTGTTTAGGGGCTTTCCCGGCTATATTTTGTTGATGTCCACATATCCGTGCATGACGGCATAGATGGTGAGGGCAGACACACTTTTCATGCCCAGTTTCTCCATGATGTTCTTGCGGTGGGTGATGACAGTGGCAAGGCCAATGTTCAGGCGGTCGGCAATCTCCTTGTTGATGTATCCCTGAACGATGAGCGACATGACCTCGATCTCGCGGTCGGTGAGAATCTTCTGTTGAAGGACCGACGGCATCGGTGGGAGATTCTTGCCGTGAGGATGGGCGTGCTGTTGAAGTGCAAGCAGCGAGTGGACAAGCTGCTTTTCGGGGACGTTGATGCAGATGCTGTGGAACTCGCTGAGCTGTGAGCCTCCGTCGAGCGAGAGTGTCAGGACAATGGTCTTGTGACGGCGTTCGGTGAAAAACTGCCGGTGCTCTAAAACGATGTTCATTGCCACAAAATAATGGAAATACTCGTCGGGATGATTGGCCTGAAGCTCGGTCATGGTGCCAAAGGTGTCAATGGTCATGATGGGCATGACATTCTGGAGTATCTGCTTCAAGCCGAGCGTGGCAAGCGTATTGGGGTCGATGATGGCAACTTTGGGGCGCATGGTGTGGGGTTATAGGAGTCCTTTGGTGGAAGGAAGTTCATAGTGGTAGATGTCGCGTCGCACGGCCATCTTCAGCGAGCGGGCCAGTGCCTTGAAAATGCCCTCGATCTTATGGTGCTCGTTCTGTCCTTCTGCACGGATGAAGAGGTTCATACGGGCGGCATCGCTGAGACTCTTGAAGAAATGGAGGAACATCTCGGTGGGCATGTCGCCGACATGCTCGCGGTGGAACTCTGCGTCCCATACCAGCCAGGGACGGCCACCGAAGTCGAGGCAGACATGCGTCATGCAGTCGTCCATGGGGAGGGAGTAGCCGTAGCGCTCGATGCCCCTTTTGGAGCCGAGGGCACGTCCGATACATTCACCGAGGGCGAGGGCGGTGTCTTCGATGGTGTGGTGCTCGTCGACATTAAGGTCGCCTTTGCACCGGATATAGAGATCCATGCCGCCATGCTTGCCAATCTGTTCCAGCATGTGGTCGAAGAAACCGAGACCCGTGCTGATGTCACAGTGACCGCTTCCATCGAGGTTCAGGCGTACACAAATGTCTGTTTCCTTCGTGGTGCGTGTCACTTCATCCGTGCGCTCGCCGGCATAGATGGTTTCTGCTATTCTGTCCCATGTCATGCCGTCGCGTCCGAGGATGAGACTCTTGCAGCCGATGTTCTTGGCAAACTGCGCATCTGTGTCGCGGTCGCCGATGACGTATGAGTTGGCAATGTCGTAGTCGGCATTGTTCATGTATTTCTCCACGAGTCCTGTCTGTGGCTTTCGGGTAGGGGCATTGTCCTCAGGAAAGTGAGGGTCTATGAGAATCTCGTCGAATGTGATGCCTTCGCCTTCGAGAGCCTGAAGGATGAAATTGTGCGAAGGCCAGAAAGTGTTTTCGGGAAACGAGGGCGTGCCCAGTCCGTCCTGGTTCGACACCATGACAAAGAGGAAGTCCGTTTTCTGGCGGAGAAAAGCGAGGTTGCGGAAAACACCCTTGGTGAAATGGATCTTGTCGAGCGCGTCGACTTGTTCGTCGTGTGGCTCGTCGACGATGGTGCCGTCGCGGTCGATGAAGAGAATTTTTTTCATGGGGAATGCTTGTGGGGGTTAATCAGGAAGAATCTGCTTGCGCTCTTTCTCCTGTAGGACAGTGGAACCGTAGAGATAATAGACGGGAAAGAACGACGAGAGTAGCACGTAGGCTTGGATGAATCCTGCGATGGTGAAGACGATGATGTTGGTCCAGGCCATGTAGTCGGGCATTCCCGAAGGGTCGCCCTGTAGGATGCCTGCCTGCGAAACCATGTTGGCTGAGAAAAGTACCACAGCTGGCAGTTCGGTGATCAGCATCATCAGGCCTGTAACAATCACGACCACAAAGGCAATCATGAGTGCGGCCCCCCAATGCCGGAAGGGGAAACTGACAAAGCCGGACGATTGAAGGGGATACCTGAAGAGCGGCATCAGAACGGCCGGCGATGTGAGTAGGATGATGAGTGCGAGGATGCCCACGGCAACCATTGTCGCAATGTTTGAGAGGTAGAGGCTGCCCAGGTGGAAAACGAGGTAAAACAGACCGCCGTAGACTGCTCCGATGACGAGCAGAATGCCTGAGACAACCAGTGTGCGAACAGCGGTCTTCCTGTCAAGGTATCCATACCATTGCCTGACATGGGGAATGTCCTCTGTGTCCTGATGGGCTTTCAACAAGGAGAAGGCGTATGTGGCTAAGAGGATATTGATGAACAGAAACCCGATACTGGCGTAAAGGGATTGGATCGACATGATGAAGCCCGACACAATGGCATAGACAAGGGCAATCAGCCATGTGGCGCGGAATATCTTACGGAAGTTGCCTGTATAGAGACGGTAGCCGTCGCGTATGCATGCACCAATGCTCCTCAGTTTGAAGAGGGTCAGCATATTTGTGCTTTTGGTATCTTTATCCATTCTTAATCATCTTTTCTGTTAAGTACATGCAAAAGTACTCAAAAATCCCCGAAAACGATGCCTCTTTTCCCAATAATTAGTATTTATTCAATATTTTGGGGCAAGTCATCTGTCGATTTTCGGGGAATTTGTTTATCTTTGTACTCCTAAACAGAATGATTTATGAAACTGATCAGTTGGAATGTCAATGGGCTTCGTGCCTGTGAGGGAAAAGGTTTTAGTGAAGTGTTCAAGCGGTTGGATGCCGATTTCTTCTGTCTGCAAGAGACGAAGATGCAGGAAGGACAGCTCGATCTCCATTTTGATGGCTACGAGAGCTATTGGAACTCTGCCGAGAAGAAGGGCTATTCGGGTACGGCCATCTTCACCCGTCATAAGCCGCTGAGTGTCACCAAGGGCATCGGTGTCGACGAGCACGACCATGAGGGGCGCGTCATCACGTTGGAAATGGAAGATTTCTTTTTGGTGACAGTCTATGTGCCTAATTCTCAGGATGGTTTGAAACGGCTCGACTATCGGATGAAATGGGAGGAAGACTTCTTGGCGTACTTGAAAAAACTGGATGCGGTGAAGCCTGTCATTGTGTGCGGCGACTTGAACGTGGCTCATGAGGAGATTGACATCAAGAATCCGAAGACGAACCGACACAATGCCGGTTTCACGGATGAGGAACGCCAGAAATTCACGGAGTGGCTGGCTGCTGGCTTCAAGGACACTTTCCGCACGCTCTATCCCGAACAGGTTACCTATTCATGGTGGTCGTACCGCTTCCAGGCACGTGCCAAGAATGCAGGTTGGCGCATCGACTACTTCGTGGTCAGCGAACGGTTAATGCCGAAAGTGGTGGATGCAAAGATTCACACAGACATCGAAGGCAGCGACCATTGCCCGGTGGAGTTGGTTATCTAAAACGAAAGTGGAACTCAGACGAGTTCCACTTTATTGATGTCCTGCTCTTTTTCGCAGTAGTGGCAGGTCAGAATGCCGTTGCAGACATGGAAGTGTGTCTGCATCGGTTCGTTGTTGGTGATGCACTTGGGGTTATTACACCTTACGATACCGCATATTTCGGCAGGTGTCTCTACCGTCTTCTTCTCCACAACCTCATAGTCGCGGATAATGCTGAGGATGACGTTGGGGGCCACTACCGAGAGGCGCGAGATCTCGTCGTCGGTGAAAAACTTGTCGGTCACTTTGATAATACCCTTGTTGCCCACTTTCTGCGAGGGATAGTTGAAACCGATGGTGACAGGTGTCGACAGTGTGAAAAGACCCAATAATTGGGCGACTTGGTAGGTCTTCTCGGCTGGAATGTGGTCAATAACAGTGCCATGTTCAATGGCAGCAACTAAGCGTTCTTTCTTGTTCATGGCACTTATTCAATAATGGTTTTGTCGGATTTAACATCGTCTAAGGATATACCGAGCACATCGCAGAAGATGGCTTCGCGGGCAAAGAGTCCGTTGCCTGCCTGTTGGATATAGTAGGCGTGGGGATTGTCATCCACCTCGTAGGCAATCTCGTTGACACGGGGCAGCGGATGGAGGATTTTCATGTTCGGCTTGGCTAAGCGCAGCATCTCGTTGTTCAGCACATAGACATTCTTCACGCGCTCATACTCCATGAGATCGCTGAAACGCTCTTTCTGCACGCGCGTCATATAGAGAATGTCGGCATCTTGGATGATTTTCTCATTGAAGGCCGTGTGTTCCTGATACTTGATGCCGTGCTCGTCGCAGTAGAGCTTGTATTCCTTGGGCATGGCCAGCTCCTTCGGTGCGACGAAATGGAATGTTGGGTTGAAGTGGCGCATGGCCATCAGCAATGAATGTACGGTGCGTCCGTATTTCAAGTCGCCCACCATGTAGATGTTCAAGTTTTCGAGCGTGCCTTGGGTCTTGTGTATGCTGTAGAGGTCGAGCATGCACTGGGAAGGGTGCTGGTGTGCTCCGTCACCGGCATTGACAATGGGCACAGGACTCACTTCAGAGGCGTATTGGGCGGCTCCTTCAATGTAGTGACGCATCACGATCACGTCAGCATAGTTGGCCACCATCATAATGGTGTCTTTCAGAGTTTCGCCCTTCGTGCCGCTGGTCACTTTCGGGTCGGCAAAGCCGATGACACGTGCGCCCAAACGGTTGGCCGCTGTCTCAAACGAAAGACGGGTACGGGTGGAGGGTTCAAAGAAGAGCGTGGCCACTACTTTCCCTTTCAGTAATTCACGGTTGGGGTGTCGTTCAAACTCTTGTGCCATCTCAATCATGTAGAGAATTTTCTCACGTGTGAGGTTGGCAATGGTAACAAAGTTGTGCTTGTCCATACGGGTGTAATGCTTTTTCAGCGCAAAAGTACAAAAAAATGCTGAAAGAGCAGGCGATATTTACTCGTTTTTTACGATGAATTGATTTTTATTTGTAACTTTGCAGATAATAAAATCAAAAAGTTGAACTTTATTTAACGAATCATTATAGATGAATTTTCTGAAAGCACTGTTCGGCGGCGAGGAGACAAGCCCCGAAGAAGAAAAGAAGGAGGCGGAACGGAAGCGTTTCGACTTGATGAAATACGATGGCGTGAAAGCCATGAAGACAGGGCAGTGGGACTATGCCGTGCGCTGTTTCGAAGAGGCTCTTGCAATGAAGGACGATTTGGAAGTGCGCGATTATCTGTCGCATGTGCTCGTCAGGCTCGACCGTATGGATGAGGCCATTGCACAGATGAACGTTCTGGTGGAGGCTGAACCTGAAAATGCAGACTTGCTGTTACAGGCAGCCCATGTGTATTTCATGAAGGAAGACTATGACGGTATGGCTCAGATGGTGGAGAAAGTAATCGCTTTGGAACCAGCATCGGCAAAGGCTTACTATCTTTATGCACAGGGAACCTTGAAACAGGGTGATTTGATCAATGGCATTGCCCGGCTGACAAAAGCCATTGCACTCGATGAGGAACTGGGCGATGCCCGGTTGTTGAGGGCGCAGACGTTGTTGCAGATGGGCGATGTGAATGGGGCGGCTGAGGATTGCCAGTGGCTCATGGAGCATGTAGGCGAACATGAGGATGTCTTGCTGTTGGCTGCCCGTGTGGCCCATGCACAAGGAAACGACGACGATGCCCTTCATATATATAATAAGGTGGTGGAAATAAACCCCTTTGTCGTGGAGGCATACGCCGAACGTGGCAAGATCTGTTATGACCGTGGCGACAAGAAACAGGCCGAGGCCGACATGCAGAAAGTGCTGGAACTGAATCCGCAGCAGATGGCCGACGTGAGCGGTGACTATTCGGCTGAGGGCGTAGAGCATAAAATGAAACAAGCCTATTCCAACCTGAATCCTTTTGGCCTATAAGCTTCTTTTGAGAATAGAATAAAGATTAGTAAATTGTTGTTAATAGTTTGATTATGAAAAAGTTATTAATGATTGTTGCTGTGGCTTTGTTCTGCGGAACAGCCGCACAGGCACAGCGTAAGACTGTGGTGACGGAGCCTGTGGTCAGTGAGATCAAACAGGACGGTAAGTTCATTAAGCGTAAAGTGGCTATCGGCCGCTTCTCCAATGAAACGCAGTATGCCAAGGGTATCTTCTATGACAAGGAGAACGACCCCATGGGTAAGCAGGCCCTTGACATTCTTTCGGCAAAGTTGGCCGCTTCGGGCAAGTTCCTGTTGTTGGAGCGCAGTGATCTGGCTTCACTCCTGGAAGAGGCAAAAAGAGGTGAAGGCAATCTGTCGACCATCGGTGCCGACTATATGATTATCGGTTCCATCACAGAGTTCGGTCGTAAGAATACCGGCAAATCGGGTGTGTTCACCAATACCAACGTACAGACAGTGGAGGCAGCAGTGGCCATTCGTTTGGTCGATGTGTCGACGGGACTGATTATCTACTCCGACGAGGGTAAGGGCATGGCCGAGATTACTAACAAGACCACTTTGGGCGTGGGCGGTAAGGCTGGCTATGATGCCACATTGAGCGACAAAGCCATTTCCGAGGCTATCGGACAGCTGGTGGAGAACATCATCAACAAATGTACCGACAAGCCTTGGCGCACTTTCTTCCTTTCCTATGACAACGACGGTGTGCTGATCGGTGGAGGTGCCAGTCAGGGCGTGAAGGTGGGCGACACCTTTGCCGTGAAGACCAGGGGTAAGAAGGTGAAGAATCCGCAGACGGGTGTCATGATTGAGTTGCCCGGCAAGCAGATCGGAACGGCTACGGTGACGATGTCGGCTGGTGATACCCCCGAAACGGAGTTCTCGGTTGTCGACTATCAGGGTGATGCCATCGATGCCAACAAGCTTGAGAACTACTACATTGAAGAAATCAAGTAGTGATAATGTGGTAAACTTTTAATTGACAGAAGATTATGAAAAAGTTATCAATTGTTTTGGCATGTGTGGCGGCCATGTTGCTGTCGGCATGCAGGGCTCACATGCCAGTGGCCCAGCAGAGTGGTAAGGAGGATGTCGCTTACCTGTTGTTTGTCAGTCAGAACGGAGATTATCATAAGAAAGAACTTTCAGTTACAGTTGACGACCAGCTCTTTACTGCTTTGGGCATCAGGGCAAAAGACGCAAATCGTCGCGGGTCACAGTACACGGCTCCTACGGGCACACACATGCTGATTGTGAAAAATGCTGAAGGCAGGACCCTTTATAGCAAGAAGGTGTTCCTCTCATCTCAGGAAGTTAAAACCATTACGCTGCCATGAAGAAGTTGTTAATGACCCTGTTTGGTTGTGCCTTGTTGGCTTCGTGTGGAACGGTGCAGGTGCCTTTTTACTCTTGGTATGATTCAGAGGATGCCGCCTACCAGTACACTAAGAAACTGACCGAGGAAGACAAGGCGAAAGCCATGGAACAGTATAAGAAGGTGATTGAGAAGCAGAAAGGTTCGCGTGCCACCGTGCCACCGGGAGCCAATGCCGAATATGGCTACATGCTTATCAAATCTGGAAAGAAGGAAGAAGGACTGGCCCTGCTGAAGGCAGAGATGGAACTTTATCCTGAGTCGAAGACTTTTATCTCACGAATCGTTAATCAGTTGGAGAAATGAAAAAGACGATAATCATAGCCATGGCCCTTGTAGCAGGGTTGGTGTTGCCTGCTCAGGCAGGTACACAGGGTGAGGACAATTCGCGTGGCACGAAGTATGCGCAGATGTACGACGAGAAGCCCCGTGCCATTGTTGTCATGCCCCCCATCAATCGCACAAACCATGTGGAGGCAAAAGACTATTTCTATTCTGCTATGTATGTACCCCTTTGCGACAAAGGCTATTATGTGTTCCCGCCGATGCTTACGATGGAGATGTTCCAGACGGAGAGCGCCTACGATGCCGAGCAGTTCGTGGATGGCAGTCTTGATGCCTTCCGCAATGTGTTGGGTGCCGATGCCTGTATGTTTACGGTCATCAAGGATTGGAAGCGCTTGAATGCTTTGGGCACCATCACGGTCAACGTAGAGTTCATTCTGCGCTCAACGAAGACTGGTGCGACACTCTATCAGCGTGAGGGCACCGTCAGTGTAGACCAGTCTGTGAAGACCAATACAGGTGGACTTCTTGGTGCATTGCTTGATGTTGCAGCCACGGCAGCCACGACTGCCAGTACCGATAAGGCTGTGGTGGGACGCAAGTGTGCTGTCTATGTGCTGGGCAACATGCCTGAGGGACCCTACAGTCCAAACTATCAGAAAGACCAGTCGGTAAAGGCAGGTAAGGACAATGTGTCGGCTACTTTTTGACTAAAAATACAAAAAAGTAAGTGGAACAGAGAAAAAAGTTGCAAATTATTTGTGTAGTTCGCTGAAAAGTTATACTTTTGCATCGAATTAAAGCTAAAAAGTGAATATTATGTTGAATCAGAACGCATTTTATTACGGCTTTTACTTTTACTTTACAAGCAATTGTGAAGCGGTAGTTCGTGCATAAAGATTCATTCATGAAAATAGGAAAAGAGAACCCCGCTTCACATAGGTGAAAGCGGGGTTCTTTTGGTACAAGTCTCTTCACAAAGAGCGTAAAAAGCAAATGAAACGAATAGCAATACAAGGAGAGGTGGGGTCGTTCCACGACATTGCAGCCCATGAGTATTTCAAGGGTGAGCAGATGCAGCTGATCTGCTGTGCCACATTTGAGCAGGTCTATGAGGCGGTAGCGCAAGACCCAACAGTGATTGCAATGGCAGCCATCGAGAATACGATTGCAGGTTCCCTGCTCCACAATTACGAGCTGTTGCGCGATAGCGGAACGACGGTAGTAGGGGAGCACAAGCTGCACATCACACACTGCATCTGCTGCCTGCCTGACGACGATTGGGACACCATCACAGAGGTACATTCCCATCCTGTGGCCCTGATGCAGACACGCCATTATTTAGAACGTCATCCCAAGTTGCGTATTGTGGAAGGTGACGACACGGCAGGCTCTGCCAAGATGATTGCCGAGGGACAGCACCACGGATGGGCGGCCATCTGCCATGCCGAAGCTGCAAGGCTCTACGGATTGAAGGTCTTGGAAGACGGCATTGAGGACAACAAGCACAACTTCACCCGTTTCCTCGTCTGTTCGGCTCCGCAGAAAGCCGACTTGTTGCGCCCGTTGACCGAGACCAACAAGTCGAGCATCGTGTTCTCACTGCCTCATGAGGAGGGTTCGCTGAGTCATGTGCTGGCCATCCTCTCGTTCTATAAAATCAACCTGACGAAAATCCAGTCGTTGCCGATTATCGGCCATGAGTGGGAATACCTGTTCTATGTCGATGTGATGTATGATGATCTGACCCGTTACCGTCAGAGTATCGATGCTATTATCCCGTTGACCAAGGACCTGAAAATCTTAGGGGAATATAAAGGAAATTGAAGACTGAAAATTATGATACAACCAGCAGAAAGACTTAATTTAGTAAAGGAATACTATTTCAGCCGCAAGCTGAAAGAGGTCGCACAACTGAATGCCGAAGGCAAGGACATTATCTCATTGGCTATCGGCAGTCCCGACATGCCACCGTCGGAACAGACCATTGAAAAACTGTGCGAGGTGGCCCGTCAGCCCAGTGCCCACGGCTATCAGCCTACGATGGGTACGCCCGAACTGCGCGAGGCTATGGCGGCATTCTATAAGCGTTGGTATGATGTTGACATCGACCCGAAGAGCGAGGTACTGCCCTTGATAGGCTCGAAAGAAGGTATCCTGCATGTGACCCTGGCCTTTGTCAATCCGGGTGAACGTGTGCTTGTACCCAATCCTGGCTATCCCACCTACACATCGCTTCCAAAGTTGCTTGGAGCCACTGTGCTGGATTACAACTTGGAACCTTCTCCTTTGGGAAAGGGATGGCAGCCTAACTACAGGGAGTTGGAGAAAATCATCAAGTACAACTCTACAGACAAAGCCTATAAATTGTTGTGGGTGAATTATCCGCACATGCCAACTGGCACACCGGCAAACATGGAGACCTTTGAGGAACTGATCGACTTTGCCCGCAAGCATAATCTTGTAGTGGTACATGACAATCCCTACAGTTTCATCCTCAATAAGGAGAAACCACTGAGCATCCTACAGGTGCCCGGGGCCAAGGATTGCTGCATCGAACTCAATTCGATGTCGAAGAGTCACAACATGCCCGGTTGGCGTGTGGGTATGTGTGTGTCGAATGCAGAGTTCATCCAGTGGATTCTGAAAGTGCAGTCGAACATAGAGAGCGGCATGTTCCGTGGTATACAGTTGGCTGCTGCTGAAGCTTATAACAACAGCGATGAGTGGCATCGTGTGGCGAATGTTGAGACCTACCAGCGCCGCCGCAAATATGCCGAGCAGATTATGGATGCCTTGGGTTGTACCTACGACACGAATCAGGTGGGCATGTTCCTTTGGGGAAGGATTCCTAAGAGTGTCAAGAATGTGGAAGACTTGACTGAGCGTGTGCTCCATGAGGCCCGTGTCTTCATCACCCCCGGCTTCATCTTTGGCTCGAACGGTGATCGGTACATCCGCATTTCACTTTGTGCCAAGGAAGAGAAGATACAGGAGGCATTAGAAAGAATCAAAAAAGTAATATAATTATGGAATTAGAATTAGAACCTCTGCACCTTCCGAGTGACAATGAACGTCCCTTCGTGATTGCCGGCCCATGTTCGGCTGAGACCGAAGAGCAAGTGATGACAACGGCACGACAGTTAGCCATGCGTGGCTGTCACAATTTCCGTGCCGGTGTATGGAAACCGCGTACCAAGCCCGGTGGCTTCGAGGGCAACGGCGAGAAAGCTTTGCCGTGGATGGCTCAGGTGAAGAAGGAGACTGGCATGCTCGTCTCCACCGAGGTTGCTACGCCTGAACATGTTGAACTCGCCTTGAAATATGGCATCGACATCCTTTGGGTGGGAGCCCGCACGTCAGCCAATCCCTTTGCCATGCAGGCATTGGCCGATTCGCTGAGAGGTGTCGATGTGCCTGTATTCGTGAAGAATCCCGTGAATCCCGACTTGGAGCTTTGGATTGGTGCCTTGGAGCGCATCAATCAGGCAGGCGTGAAGCGTTTGGGAGCCATTCACCGCGGCTTCTCTTCTTACGAAAAGAAGATTTATCGCAACATGCCTATGTGGCAGATTCCCATCGAGTTGCGCCGCCGTATTCCAGAACTGCCTCTGATCAGCGACCCCTCACATATCGGTGGTCGCCGTGAGCTGATTGCACCGCTCTGTCAGCAGGCGATGGACCTTGGATTCGACGGCCTGATTGTGGAAAGCCACTGCGATCCGGACAAGGCATGGAGCGATGCCGCCCAACAGGTGACACCCGATGTGCTCGACTATATCCTGTCGCTTCTCGTCATCCGTGATGAACATACCATGACGGAAAGCATTCAGCAGTTGCGCAAGCAGATTGACGAGCTCGACAACCAGCTGATGGATTTGCTGGCCAAGCGCATGCGTGTCTGCCGTGAGATCGGACAGTACAAGAAAGAGCATAACATGACCGTGTTACAAGCCAACCGCTACAATGAGATTCTCTCAAAGCGTGGTGCGCAGGGTGCTCTCTGTGGTATGGGTGCCGAGTTCGTGGCTCATGTGTTCGAGAGTATTCACGAGGAAAGTGTGCGTCAGCAAATTGAAATCATCAATAAATAGGTGAGCCATTATGAAGATTCTTGTGATGGGCGCAGGCAAGATGGGTAGTTTCTTCATCGACCTGCTGAGTTTCGACCATGAGGTGGCCGTGTTTGAGAAAGACCCGAAGCGCATGCGCTTCACCTATAACTGTCAGCGGTTTATGACATACGACGATGTGAAGGACTTCGCTCCTGAACTGGTTATCAATGCCGTGACACTGAAGTACACCATTCCTGTTTTCAAGGAGTTGATTCCCTATCTGCCGAAAGAGTGCATCCTGAGCGACATTGCATCGGTGAAGACCGACCTGAAGGAGTTCTACGAACAGACGGGCATGCGCTATGTGTCGACACACCCCATGTTCGGCCCCACGTTTGCCAACCTGCAACAGCTCTCCGAGGAGAATGCCATCATCATCAGTGAGGGCGACTACATGGGGCGCATCTTCTTCAAGGATCTCTACCAGCGATTGGGTCTGAACATTTATGAATACACGTTCGAGGAGCACGACAAGACCGTGGCCTACTCGCTTTCCATCCCCTTCGTCTCCACGTTTGTCTTCGCTGCCGTCATGAAGCATCAGGATGCGCCGGGCACCACGTTCAAGCGCCACATGCGCATTGCCAAAGGCGTGCTCAACGAAGACGACTATCTGCTTCAGGAAATCCTCTTCAACCCCTACACGCACGATCAGGTTTCGCAGATTCGCACCGAGCTGAAGGAACTTTTGGAGATTATCGACCACAAGGATGCCGACGGCATGAAAGGCTATCTGAAGAAGATACGCGACAACGTACGCCGGGACATCGAGATTAAGAGTTAGGAGTTGGGGTGAGATACCATCTGATTGCTTTTTTCACTGTAGCAATATGGGGCAGCACCTTTGTGTTTACGAAGTTGCTGCTCCTTAGTGGTTTGTCGCCTGCCCAGATTTTCACCCTGCGTTTCATCATTGCCTATGTGTTGCTGACGGCATACGGGGTGCTGTTCCGAAGAAATAGTCATCGGTGGCTGACTGACTCATGGAAAGACGAACTGCTGATGGTGGCACTTGGCGTGACGGGTGGCTCGCTCTATTTCCTGACCGAGAATGAAGCGTTGAATTATACCACCACGACCAATGTTTCGCTGATTGTCTGTTCTTGTCCGTTGGCGGCGGCCTTGCTTATAGGTCTGTGCTATAAGTCAGAACGTATGAGCATGGTGCAGACCATCGGCGCATTGATGGCTGTGTGTGGTGTGGCGGCAGTGGTGCTCAACGGCCATTTCGTGCTCCATCTGTCGCCGTTGGGCGATGCACTGGCTTTGGGGGCCAATCTGTGCTGGGCCGTTTACTCGCTATTGATGATTCCAGCCAACAAGCGCTACGGCCCGTTGCTTATCACGCGGAAAGTGTTCTTCTATGGCCTGCTCACCATGATTCCCTATTATCTGGCTTACCCATCCGAAGTGTCTTCACTCCTCAACCGCGCTCCCGAATTGTTGCTCAATGTGCAAGTCGTGGGCAATTTGTTGTTCTTGGGTGTCGTGGCCTCCTGCATCTGTTTCCTGGTCTGGACTTGGGTAATGGACAAGCTTGGTGCCATGGTGGCCACCAATTATGTCTATGTCAATCCGCTCAGCACAATTGTCGTGGCCAGTCTGGTGCTGAGCGAGCAGATTACGGTGTTTTTTCTCATTGGTGCCCTGCTAATCATCGTTGGAATGGTGCTTGCCGACCGAAAATAACTTGTTTTCTTGTCGGTTTCATATAAATAGTGTATCTTTGCATCCTTGATTTTAAGAATGTAAGAAAACATGAAAACTTCTACTTGGATTGGTGGCTTTTTAGGATGGATCGTTTTAGGTCCGTTGGGGGGACTGATTGGAGCCTTGATTGGTTCGACGTTCGGCTCTGACGAAGAGGGCGGTTCTGCGGGTTTATTCTCCAATGGCGGCAAAGAGGCAGCTGAGGGCAATCGCAACAGTTTCTTGATGTCGATGCTCCTGTTGGCCTCCTATATCATTAAGGCCGACGGGCGGATTATGCATTCCGAAATGGAACTCATGCGCCAGTGGCTGCGCTCCAATTTCGGAGAGGTGGCTGTTCAGCAGGGCGAGCAGATTCTGCGTCGCCTTTTTGAGGCTTCGAAGAAGCAGGGCGACGAACAGTATCGGAGGAATATCCAGGACGCTTGTCTGCAGATTTCCATGAACATGGAGTATAGCGAGCGTTTGCAGCTGTTGAACTTTATGGTGATGATCGCACAGGCCGACGGTTATGTCGATCCGTCGGAGGTGGTTGCCCTAAAGGAAGTGGCCTCATGGATGCAGATGCCGGAGAGCGAGATCGACTCCATGCTGAACCTTGAGAAGGATGATCTCGAATCGGCTTATAGGGTGTTGGGTGTCAGTCCCGATGCCACCGATGATGATCTGCGTCGCGCTTACCGCCGTCTGGCTCTTGAGCATCATCCCGACCGTGTGGCTGCCTTAGGCGATGATGTGCGCCATGCAGCCGAGAAGAAGTTCCAGGAAATCAACGCGGCCAAGGAGCGCATCTGGAAGGCGAGGGGACTGTAATGTTGAAAACACCTGCGATTGTCATTCCTGAAGGGTGTCACGATGTGCTGTTGCACGCCTGCTGCGCACCCTGTTCGTCTGCCATTGTCGAGTGGCTGTTGGCCAACGGTGTGCGTCCCACTATTTTTTATTATAATCCGAACATTTTCCCGTTGGAGGAGTATGAGATCCGAAAGAACGAGAGCAAACGTCATGCCGAGTCGTTGGGCATCCGTTGGATAGACGGCGACTACGACCACAACCAATGGCGTTGTGGGGTGGAAGGTTTGGAGAATGAGCCTGAACGGGGACAACGTTGCGAACTGTGTTTCCGCCTGCGTTTGCTCGCTACGGCACGCAAGGCGAAAGAACTGGGGCTTCAGTATTTCGCGACCACGCTGGCCTCTTCCCGTTGGAAGAGTTTGGAGCAGATAGAGCGTGCAGGCATCGCGGCCCAGAATGCCGTTCCCGGCACCGTCTTCTGGGCGCAGAACTGGCGGAAAGGCGGTTTGCAGGAACGTCGGAATCAGTTGCTCAAGGAATACAATTTCTACAATCAGCTTTATTGCGGATGCGAGTTCTCAGCACCGAAAGAATAAAGTCACTGGGTCATTTTTTTAAGTGGACTCAGCTGAGGGTGAAGGAATTGCGTTAAAAGATGTCTAAAATGGGCATTATTGATTAGTTTTGTGTAACTTTGCGCCAAAGATGATACTCGATTTGAAAACTAAAGAACATGAACAGTATAGGCAACGGACATGGCAAACATTTACACATCAGATAAAAAACTATTCAAATACCAGTCACTGATTGACCAGTTGCTGGCAATGGGATGCCATTTGCCTGTGCTTGCTCTTCCAGACGACATGAACGCCTGTCGGTTTGCCTTTGCTGAGCATGGTCATCCGAACCACATCCCACAGTACGTCAGCAATCCACGGCGTATGCTTCAAGACATGGGCAAGAATGCTGCAACCACATCGCTGTTGGCACTTTCTTGTTTTACAACCTCGGAACGGGCCGAAGCTTTTTATGCCAATCTGCGCAAGGCATTCAAACATGCAGCCAGCTCGATAGGCGACTCCTTGGCAGAAGGTATCCTCACAAACGACGAAGGCATGATGACAACACCTTCGGCCAACGGACACTTCGACTTTTACGAATACGAAGGATGCGACCTGAACAAGACGTTTTATATTACCCGAAAAATTGCATAACCATGAAGAAGATTGAAGGCTACAACATAGATTATGATTTCAGCGGCTTTCGCAAGATTGCCGATTTGGTGTATTTCGACGGGCCGTTCCTCTCACACTATGTCAGCAGCAAGGGCGACGACTACCTGTTCTACTGGGTAGACCGTGATGAGAAGGACAATCGCTGGTTGGTGCTCCGTGTCAACCTGGCCAGCCTCCAGAAATATATCGGTAAAGAGCTGACCTTACGCGAACTTATCGGGCATCCCAACGATGGCTACCTCTACGTGGTCGATATAGACAACAGCCTTGTTTACCACGACATCAAACTGGTGCAGCCCTCTGCGCTCCCTGATGACTATCTGCCCGAAAGCGACTCCTACTATGAGTTTGAACCTATCCCTGCTGAGGATGCCGAGGAACTGATGACCTACGAGCTGACCATCCCCTATAAGGAGCGCAACCGCTTTGAAGAGATTCTCCGCAAAATAGGCTTCCCCGTCTCTGCCCTGAAAAAGGTGGTGAGCCAGGCCGCCGTGTTCTAACCTATCTTTCCCCCTTGTTCAAACTGCCCATCCGGGGATGCTATGAAAGCCTTCATGCAGAACTGAAAGCGATTGCGGATGCGAGTTCTCAGCACCGAAAGAATAAAGTCACCTAACCGTTGATTTTAAACCGTTTTACAAACTCGACGACTTTGTGTCACAAACTCGTCGAGTTTGTCTCACAAAGTCGTCGACTTTGTAAACTCGTTTCATTTCAATTATTTCAAGGGTCTTTTTTAATGACGCAATGACATGTGTTGATTCTACGATTTGTTTCTGAACGAATGTTAATATTCTAAAGTTTTAGAAGAAAAATTTGGTTATTCTAAAACTTTAGAATATATTTGCATCGAAATTCTAAAAGTTTAGAACGTGATGAAAGATAAATCGAAACTAACCCAAGCCGAAACACAGGTGATGCAAGCCCTGTGGAGCCTGCCCGAAGAGGGCGCATTGTCATCAGAAATCATGGAGCGCATGCCCGAGCCGAAACCGGCTCCCACCACGCTGCTCACTTTTTTGAAGATTCTGAAGGATAAAGGTTTTGTGACAGCCGTGAAGATGGGGAAAGCCCAACGCTTCCATGCCGAAGTGTCGAAAGAAGCTTACATGCGTATGTATATGAAAGAGGTGAAGCAGACCTTCTTCGGTGGTTCGTTCTCATCGCTCGTGTCGTTTTTCGCCAAAGAAGAGAAGCTGACCGACGACGACATCAGCGAGATTCTTAGTATCATTGAAAAAAAGAATTCCTAACTTTAAGAAAACATCTATGTTTACTGTTGAATTTGGACTCTTCCCCCTTGTTGCCATTGTGGTGGGTGCGTTGCTTACATTGGTCTTTTTCAGTGTGGTGCGGTTGAAGTGCTCGGCCCGTTGGGCCATGGGTTTCATCTTTGCCGCCATGCTGACGGTGACCGTCTGTTCGTTGGTTAGTCCAGTGCGCTGGGTAGAGTTTGACACCCCTGTCGAAGTGGTGGTCGAACCTGAGGAAACCATGTTGTCGCCCGTCAAGGTGGTTGAAGCGGAAAACGGCGTGGCATCGCCCATGCTGAAATTGAAGGCGAAGGCCCCTGTTACCAATCATCGTCAGGTGCGTCCGCTTTTTCATGATGCATCCCAACTGTTCGGATGGCTGTGGCTTGCCGGTGTCGTCTTGATGCTGTCCAGCATGGTGTGGCAGTGCTCGCGCCTCTTCCTGATGAAGCGTAGGCAGGAGCGTATGGGCGATGTCGATGGGATAGGACTCTATGCCACTGGCGGCACCGATGCATATTCGTTCGGGCGCAGTGTGTTCATTCCTCGCATGTTCGACGACGAGATGCGCCGCTTCATGCTGCTGCATGAATTGCAGCATGTTCGTCATGGTCATTTCTTCTGGCTCTGCTCGCTTCAAGTGCTGCTCGCCTTCAACTGGTATAATCCCTTCTGTTGGCTGTTGTTCCGCGAGATGCGCCTGCAACAGGAATTGCAGGTCGACGGTGATGTGATTCGTCAGGGTATTGACCGCACGGCCTATCAGTATTCATTGTTGCGTGCCTCTTTGCAAAGTGGCAGTCCCGTGTGGATTCTCTCTGCCTTCGGTCGTAAGCCTATCACACAGCGAGTGGCCTTCATGAACCGTGAACTCAACATGCGTTCCAATGTGCGCCGGAGTATCCTCTCGTCGGTGTTGGCCTTGGGTGTGTTGTCATTGGCGGTCTTCGTGTCTTGTCAGACCAATGAGAAGGAGAAGGAACACCCTCTGATGGGTTGGTGGAAGATGGACTTCACGAAAAATGCAGACAGCGATACCGAGCTATATCCTTTTGGCAAGCAGATTGCTTTCTACAACTACGATACGTTCCTTACGATAACTTACCGCGCACGTAACGGGATGTCGCTCGCTTTCACTTTCTCAGCAGAAGAGACACGGCTACAGGGCGACACACTGGTCGATGCCTTGGGCGACCCCATGCGTTACGAGTTTGTTGACGATGATACTTTCCAGAATTTGTGGCACAGGCAGCCCTATCAGAATGCTATGCCGAAGGGACCGGAGATTATCGACCAGTGGAGCCGTATCCCTGTTGACGATGAACTGTTGGAACTGTTTGGATGTCTTCGGAAAGCCGATCATACGGATGGGGGGAAGTTCGATGGTGTCTGGTTGAGCTTGACTAATACGGTATCGCCTACGGATCCTGATAAAGACGATGGGCGCAGGGAATATCTGTTGGTCAGCGACAGTCTTTTCCTCAGTCTGAACTATCACAGGCAGGAACCCAAGGCCTTTCGTGCCGCTGGTAGTGGCTATAGCGGTGTCTTGAAGGAGTTTGGTGAGTATCTTCAATTCGGCGATATGGCTCCAGTGGTGTACTCCATGCCCGATGCCGGCCATTTGGTCGTCCGCGATGCGACGAACGAGCATGCTACGCAGCATGTCTTCCAGCGCATCGACATGCCAACTGACCTGAAACGCATGTTCATGGCACCGTTCACCCACGAACATTTCCAATTGCAATAAACTTTGTTTTACCCCAAAAAATAATCTTTTCCTGTTCCGAAATGGCAATGGGTAGCCAGGCCTGTGCCCTGATGCTAACGTAGGAACGCCTAAATGTTGAACCTATAAAAAACGAACGAACAATGAAAATGAATTGTAAAAACCTGTCATGGCTACGCTTAGTGTGCGTAGCAGTAGTAGCACTGTTCTCTATGGGTCTAATGGCTCAGTCGCAGGATGAAGAAGTGTTGGATAAGTGCGAGGTGATGCCCCAATATCCTGGTGGCGAAACTGCGATGATGAAGTTCATTTGCGACAACGTGAAGTATCCCAAGGAAGCGCAAAGTCAGAACAAGCAGGGGCGTGTCGTCGTGCAGATGGTTATCCATAAAGACGGAACACTCAGTGACTTTAAGGTAGTGAAGTCTGCCGGTGAATTGCTTGATGCCGAAGCCCTGCGCGTAGCTAAACTGCTACCGAAGTTCACGCCAGGTAAGCAGAAAGGAAAGGCTGTCAGCGTGCGCTATGTCTTCCCCGTCTGCTTTCGCCTTAATTGACATTGAATTCTCATTAGAAACGAAACTTGTAAAGAGTTAGTAAACACCCTTGGGTTTCAGGAGGCCGCAGTGATGCTCCCTCCTGTCTTCAAATCCTAAGACATTTTTATTGCTATGACTAAAAGATTCAGCACTGTTTACATTGTTGTCCTGCTCGTTGTGTCTGCAGGAGCGCAAGAAAAGATGATGGAGAGCACCCATCGTCAAGAACGAACCGTCACCCTTTGGGGACATGTAAAGAATTTCCTCACCCGAGAGGGCATTCCAGAAGCCTTGATTACCGTGATGGATCAGGACTCGGTGGTCATTGATACGTTGAGAACCTTCAACATGGGCAACTGGCAGGCCACGAAGAACGATGCAGGCTATCGGTTGAAAGTACCTGCACGTCCACAGAAGTTCATTATCCGTGCCGAGCATCCCGATTTCGAGACGGGCTACGTGGATTTCGAAATCAAGCGTGTGGCCCGTAACACCTATTTCGATGCGCCCTGGCACCTGTTGAAACCTTGTTCTACGGATCGCGACTCAGTCGCGACACATTTAACCCTTGGTGAAGTCGTTATTAAGAAGACTCGTGTAAAGATGTTCTATCACGGCGACACAATCACCTTCAATGCCGATGCCTTCAATATCCCTGACGGCTCGATGCTCGATGCCCTCATCCGACAGATGGACGGTGTGGAGCTGAAGGACGACGGTCGAATCTTGGTGCATGGCCAGCAGATAGACGAGTTGCTGCTCAACGGAAAGGACTTCTTCAAAGGCGACAACAAGGTGATGCTCGACAATCTGCCGGCCTACACTGTAAAACAAGTGCAGACTTACCACAAGACCACTGACCTCAGCGAGTACTATGGTAACGATGTAGAAAAGAAGAAGTTCGTGATGGACGTACAGTTGAAGCGCGAGTATAACCAAGGTTGGTTAGGCAATGTGGAGGTGGCAGGCGGCAAGCCTATTAAGAGTAACGTCGATGACCGCTACCTTGCCCGCCTCTTTGCCATGCGCTACACCAACAATTCACGACTGAGCATTTTCGGCAATATGAATAACGTGAACGAGAACCGTCGGCCTGGTGGCGACGGCGAATGGCAACCCAGCAATATGCAACGGGGCGAACAGGAAAACCGTATGGGAGGCATCGACCTCCTGATTGACGAGAAAGACAAGCGGTGGAGTGAACATGCACAGGCAAACATACATTGGATTGGGGGGACGGAGAATACGCTGACGAATGCGGAGCAGTTCCATACCAACGCGCCATCGACCTACCAACGCACGGCCTACGGCAACAATAGTAGGTCACTTGGTCTCAATGTAAGGAACGACTTTGAGTTGAAAAAGCCTTTCTTTCTCTATAATGCTACAAACTTCATTTATACTGAAGGCAACCAAAGTATCCACAACCGTGCAGCGCAGTTCGGCAGTGATCCGGCCCGTTATGGCGAAACCAACGCCCTGCTCGACAGCGTGTTTTCGGCTTCACTCAATCCCGAATTGCAACAGATACTCGTCAATAGCAGTCTCCATCGCCAGGAAGATCATCAGAACAGTACAGACATCTTTTCAAATACATCGCTTAATTACAAACTTCCTTCGGGCGACGGTACGGGTTTTGAAGTGAACCTGCATCATAGTCATGAACACAAGTACAACGAGTCGGAACAGCAGCTGCACTATCAACTCACGCCTACACTAAACAGTGTACTCAACCGTCGCGGTTCTACACCGTCGCGGATCAACTCTGCTGTGGTGTCTCCCTTCTATCGTATCACATGGCCCAACGGCATCTGGCTTGCCACTGAATACCGCTTCCTCTATCGTCAGCGTGAGAACACCAATGATCTCTTTTTGGCCGACACCCTCGACTTGCAGAATGCCTATGACCGAACGCATCTGAGGGTGGAGAACCGTCTGGCCATTACGCCCGGCTTTCAGTATGAGGATAACGGCAAGTATGCTCGAATCTATTATCAGATGCACTTCTATAATGTGAACGAAAAACTTGACTACCGCAGTGCTTATGCCGATACGTCGCTTGTGCAGCACTGCTGGACTATGTCGCCTGAGCTGCATGTGCAACTGGCATGGAACAACTGGGCACGCTCGTTCGACCTCTTTTATGGCATAGAGTTCCAAACACCCGATTTGTTCCAGAAGGTGAATATTCTGAACAACGAGAACCCACTCATCCGTCGCTATGGCAATCCCGATCTGCGCGGTGCCACGAACCATCGCATGCAGTTCAGCTTGCGTAGCACCTGGCGTGAGAAGCGCATCTCCCATACCTTCGGTGGTGGTCTGCGCTTCTTCCGTCATCAGGTGTCGCAAGGCCAAAGCTATGATGCCGCCACGGGCATCACCACCTATCGGCCTGAGAATGTGGAGGGCAACTGGCAGACCTATTTCTTTAACTTCCTCAACATGCCGCTTGACAAGCCCCGCCGCCTGATGATGAACATCTACACCCACGGCGACTACAGCCGCAATGTCGACATCGCCACCACAAGCCCGTCGTCTGAGACATTGCTGCAGACCACCCGGCAGCCCCTTTCCCACGTCAACAACTACTATCTCGAGAACCGCCTTACACTTTCTTACACCATCGGCTCACTGACCTTCTCGCTGCCCACCTATATGGAGTACCGCCACGCCAACAACGAGGAAAGCACCATAGAGACCATCAATGCCTTCAATTTTCAGTATGGCCTGACAATCAACTACAACGTGAAGCGCGAAACTGAGAGCCGCATGCCCCACTGGCTACAGGGCTTCAGTATAGCCACCGACTTGAAGATGTATTCCCGTCGGGGCTATGGAGATGCATCGATGAATCGCAACGATTTGGTTTGGAATGCCTCTATTTCGCGCTCGTTGCTTAAAAGCCGCCTTACCCTGCGACTCGAAGGCTTCGACCTGTTGGGACAGCTCTCGTCGACCTCCGTCCTTATCAACGGACAGGGACGTACTGAGACCATCCATAACACATTGCCTCGTTATGCCATGTTACATATAATCTACAAGATGAACAAGCAACCCAAAAACAGGGAGAAGAAATAAAAATTTTTAGTAAAGTTAGTAAATGTAATCAGGATGACAATGGTAACTGCCCGGTCGTGAGCGCACAACCGGGCAGTTGCTTTTTGAGGCCTTAAATCATAAAGAAATGTAATGTTCAATAGAAATATACGTAAAATAGAATAGAAATGATTAATTTTGCATTCAATAATAGTATTTTAATACAGATATATAATTAAGCAATCATGAAAATCATACTGTCGTTTCTGTTGTTCGCATACTTTCCCTTTCTGGCACAGTCGCAGGTGTCGTTTGGAAAGGGCATGCTGACGGTGAAGAAAGTGGCCCGCAATGCCGTGAGGATTCAGTATGCGGAACGTGAAGTGAAGGACACACTGCCCGACTGGCTCTATGTGAAGCACGACGAAGTGAAGGATCAGGACATCAGTATCAACGTGGATGCCCGCCAGCAGACGGTTACGTTGAAAGACCGCCAAGGGAATGTGGTCTTTACGGCGCATCGCCATCAGATGGAGGATGGTACGGCCACGCTGGCCTTCAAGTCGCCAAAGGATGAGTGCCTCTTCGGTCTCGGACAATTTCAGGATGGATATGTCAACGTGCGTGGCCTCTCCCGTAGGCTGACGCAGGTGAACACGCAGATCAGTCTGCCTATGCTCTTGTCAAGCAAGGGCTATGGCGTGCTGTGGAACAACTACGGTCTGGTGGATTTCAACCCTGCCAACAGCTCTGTGAAACTTCTGCCAGCAACAATCGATGACCCAAGTCGAGCCCCCAAGACGGAGGTGGTGAACGTCACTTCTACGGAAGGTGGCCGACAGGAAGTTCGCCAGCGGAATATCTTTGAGGGAACGATTGACGTTCGTGAGGGGGGCGACTACTCACTGCTGCTCGATGTAGGGCAGAAGATGGCACGACGGCACAATCTGACCATCGATGGGCAGACTGTCATAGAAATGCAGAACCTATGGCTTCCCCCCACAGCTTCAGCTATCGTCCGTTTGGAAAAGGGCATCCACAAGCTGACAGCCGAGCTGTCGAAGGGTGATGCTCCTGTGCTATATTATAATAAGGTGAGCGACGAGACCGTTTTCCGTTCGCCTGTGGCTCAGGCTGTCGACTACACTGTGTTTGTCGGCTCGCCCGATGAAATCATCGCCACTTATCGCAGTCTTACTGGCGAGGCACCGCTGATGCCAAGCTGGGCATTGGGATATATCCACTGCCGCGAACGCTTCCACTCTTCGCAGGAGATTCTTGAAACTGCCAACCGATTCAAGAAAGAGCAGTTGCCTGTGGACATGTTGGTGCAGGACTGGCAATATTGGGGCAAGTACGGTTGGAACTCCATGCGTTTCGATGAAGAGCATTACCCCGATCCGAAGGCGTTGACCGACAGCCTCCATCGCATGAACATCCGTCTGATGGTCTCTGTGTGGTCGAAGATCGACAAGAACTCAGAGGTGGGCCGCGAGATGCTGGCTAACGACTTCTATATTCCCGGTACTGACTGGATAGACTTCTTCAATCCCGATGCCGCCGCTGCATACTGGCGCAACTTCCGTGAACGGTTGGTGCCGTTGGGAATCGATGCATGGTGGCAGGATGCCACTGAACCGGAGAACGACGACCTTGTGGGACGAAGGGTGAACCGAGGCCGATGGAGTGGGGAAGAGGTGCGCAATGTCTATCCCCTGTTGGTCAACAAGACGGTGTATGAGGGGCTGCAAGCTGCCTCTCAGGTTCCTTTCATACTGACTCGGTGCGGTTTTCCGGGCATTCAGCGTTACGGTTCGGCCCTGTGGAGCGGTGATGTGGGCAATGACTGGGAGACGTTCCGCCGTCAGATTGCCGCCGGTCTTGGTGTGCAGGCGGCTGGCGTGCCTTGGTGGACCTACGATGCAGGCGGCTTCTTCCGTCCAGGTGACCAGTACACCAATCAGGACTATATAGAGCGGATGTTGCGCTGGATTGAGACTTCGGTCTATTTGCCGCTGATGCGTGTACATGGCTATATGAGTAATACGGAGCCGTGGAACTACGGTCCGGAGGCGCAGGCCATCATTGCCGACTGCCTGAAGGAACGCCAGAAGTTGCGTCCCTATTTGGAGGAATGTGCGCGCCGTGTGGCCGAAGAGGGCTATACGCTGATGCGTCCGTTGGTCTTCGACTTTGCCGATGACCCGGAGGCACTGCAACAGAAATATGAATACATGTTCGGCCCGTCATTGCTCGTCAGTCCCGTCACCGAGCCGGGTGTCACGGAGTGGAAAACCTATCTGCCGAAGACTCCCGGTGGATGGACTGATTACCGCACGGGACAGCACTATGACGGTGGGCAAACGGTTGTTACGCCTGTCACAAAAGCCTTTATCCCAGTGTTCAAAAGAGTCATTCAAAAACAGTAATATAACTCAATAACCTAAAGGAAAAATGAAAAAGATATTGATGATGTGTGTCATTGCCTGCATGACACTTGTAGCCAATGCGCAGGCACCGGCTGGATTCCAGATGCCGGAGAACAATGCCACTTTCAAGAATGTCAACTATGCAGGCGACTCGAAGGAGTTCCACTGTATGGACATCTACCTGCCCGAAACAGGCAAGGAGAGCTATAAGGTGATTGTCGTGATCTATGGCAGTGCCTGGTTTGGCAACAACCTGAAGCAGGTGGCCTATCAGTCGCTCGGCAAGCCTCTGACCGATGCCGGCTTTGCCGTGGTGTGTATCAACCACCGTTCCAGCGGCGATGCCAAGTTTCCGGCCCAGATTAACGACGTGAAGGGCGCACTGCGCTTCCTCCGTGCCCATGCCGCCGAGTATAAGCTCGACACCTCGTTTATCGGTATCACGGGCTATTCCAGTGGCGGTCATCTCTCATCATTGGCTGGCGTGACCAATGGCATGCGTAAGCGTACTGTCGGCAACACCACGGTCGACTTGGAGGGTACTGTGGGTGGCAACGTCGACTACTCCAGCAGTGTGGATGCTGTCGTCGACTGGTTTGGTCCCGTCGATATGGCCCACATGGAGAACTGTGAGACGGTGAAGGACGAGAAATCGCCCGAAGCTGCCCTCATCGGTGGTGCCCCTGCCGAGAATCCCGACCTTGTGGTACTGATCAGTCCCATCACATATGTGTCGCCCTCTACAATTGCCACTACGTCACTGAAAGAGTACCCCCGTTTCCTTGTGTTCCATGGCAATGCCGACAATGTCGTTCCCCACTGCCAGAGTGTGCGTTTCTCGGAGGTCCTGAAGAAGGCTGGACGATTGGAAAACTTTGTCACTGTGCCTAACGGACAGCATGGACCTGTGACGTTCAATGAGCAGACATTCCGTCAGATGACCGATTTCTTCCTGAAGGAAGCCGCAAAGCAGAAGGTCGTGGAGAATGGTGGCACGGGTGCCTTCAAGGCTGTGATGAAGGAAGAGCCGTCGCTGCCTGCACACACTGTTTTCGTGCCACAGGATCTGTCGAAGTTCGATGCCCAGAATCCATTGCCCGTATTGGTATGGGGCAACGGTGCCTGCACCGATTCGCCTTGGGAGCACTTCAAGTTCTTGAATGAGATTGCTTCGCATGGCTACATGGTTGTGGCCACGGGCTACATCCCCATGGAAGAGAAGCCCTACCAAGGCCCGATGTCCACCACGCAGCAGCAGATAGAGAGTATTGATTGGGTGATTGCCCAGAATGCCGATCCTTCCTCACCTTATTACAATAAGATTGATGTCAACCATATCTGTGCCGCAGGTATGTCGTGTGGCGGCTTGCAAACCCTCTACAACTGTGCCGATCCACGCATCACCACACTCATGATCTGCAACAGCGGCCTGTTCAAGGTCACCAATGCCCATCAGGCAGTCGGCGGCATGCCGATGCCCGAGAAGTCAAAGTTGAAGGAAATTCATACGCCCGTCTTCTATATCCTTGGCGGCAAAGAGGATATTGCCTACGAGAACGGTATGGACGACTACCGCCTTATCAAGCATGTGCCGGCCTGTGTAGCCAACTTCCCTGTAGGACATGGTGGAACCTACCGCCAGCCACACGGAGGCGAGTTCAGCATTGTGGCACTTGCCTGGTTGCAGTGGCAGTTGAAGAACGATGCTGAGGCTGCGAAGATGTTCATTGGCAAGAAGCCCGGCCTGTCGCAGCGCGAGGGATGGACTTACGAAAAGAACAAACGAATGAAGTAGTGTCCCCCTATAGTTGTTTTGTTGTTACTGTCCGCTAAACCAGTTTTTTAGCGGACAGTAATCGTTTAGGAGCTTATTCTATGGCAACCGTTATCTTCTTCAGGTCTTTATCGGCACTGCTGTTGCCGACCATCAGTTCGTAGTTGCCTGGGACGACACGCATTGTGTTCGTCTGCGTATCCCAGCCTTCGAAACTGTTGTGGGGCAGGTCGATGGTGACGGTCTTGGACTCGTTGGGGGCAAGTGTCACTTGGGCATAGCCGCGAAGTGTCTTCCTTGGGCCTTCCTTATCGGCAATGTTGCGGATATAGACCTGCACGGTTTCGGTTGCTGAGGCGGAACCGGCGTTTTTCACTGATACCGACACTTGACCGTTCTGATAGTCAGGTTGACTGATTTCAAAGTCGGTGTAGGAAAGGCCAAAACCGAATGGGAACAGTGGTTCACCCTCGAAGTAACGGTAGGTGCGATTCTTCATCGTATAATCGAGGAAATCGGGCAGGTCCTTTGTGCTTTTGTAGAAAGTGACGGGAAGTTTGCCGCAAGGGGACTGGTCGCCAAACAGAATCTCTGCCAAGGCTTCGCCACCCAATTCTCCGTCGTACCACCACTGGACGATGGCATCGCAGGAGTTCAGTTCGGGGGTAAGCCCCATTGCTGAACCAGAGCAGTTGACGAAGATTACCTTCTTGCCTGCCTGATGGAGGGCAGCGAGCAGGTTGCGCTGTGCCTGGGGCAGTTCGATGTCGGTGCGGTCGCCACCTTTGAAACCGGGTTCATTGACCTCCATCTCTTCACCCTCTAAACTGGGGGATATGCCACCCACGCAGATAACTGTCTCTGTCTGTCCGATTTGTGCAAGTATCTCCTGTGGAGTGGGATTGAGTTTCTTCTTGATGTCGAAGTTCAGGGCACCGTAGCCTGTTTCCTGTACATAGTCAATCCGGATATGGTAGGATTCTCCGGCCTTCACCGTCAGTTCCTTCTGGGCTCCCTGGATGCGATGCCGGACTTTCCATAGGTCAACAATGGTATCGCCATTGACGATGAGGCGCAACATGTCGTCACCATTGACATCGAAGATGAGGGCCTCATTGCGAGTGGGAATCAGCGTTCCTTCGAGACGGGCGGAAATGTTCTCGAGATTCACACCAGGTGCAAAGACCGTGTTGCCGCCGTTACTCAGTTTCACGCCTTGTGGCAGGTTGGCTACGGCAGTAGGTGTGCCTTCCATGGTTGTGTTGTTCCAATAGGTGGCTTGCATGCCCTGGTTGCCCGAAGGGTCTTTGATCTCACCGAAGCGGCTCTCAAAGGCCTCGTTACGTGTCAGGCTACAGCCTTGGAAATATCTGACAGTGCCTCCCTTAGCCCTGTTGGTGATGCCTTCGAGGGCAGTGATGGTACGGGTGGGGTAGCCGGCATAGTTGCCCCACATCATGACAGAGTCATTGGCATTCGGCCCCATGACAACGATGTCGGTGGCAGAGCCTGATGATGCGTTGGAAGGATTGCCAAGAGGCAGTACGTTGTTCTTGTTCTGTAGCAATACGATACTCTTCAGGGCCATTCGCTTGGCGAGTGCCTTATGTTCTTTGGAGGCAACAACGCTTTCCGGGATCTTTGTCCAGTCGTTCAGCTGGTCAGGGTCGAAGTCACCCAACTCAAAACGGGCGATGAGCAGCCGGCGCAGACTCTTGTCGAGGTCGGCTTCCTTGATTTCTCCACGCTTGATGGCTTCGGGGAGGTTCTTGTATTCCGAACCGCACTCCACGTCAGTACCTGCCAATACGGCTTTTGCACTGGCTTCCGCTCCATCTTGTGCCACATGATGCCACTGGGGCAGAAAATCGCGGATGGCACCGCAGTCGCTTGTGATAAGTCCTTCAAAACCCCATTCGTCGCGGAGTATCTGCTGTTCGTAGCGGGTCTGGGCGCAGCAGGCCAGTCCGTCGATACGCTGGTAAGCGCACATCACCTCGGCCACCTTTCCTTCCTGAACAAGTGCCTTGAAGGCAGGCAGATAGGTTTCCCAGAGGTCGCGTTCGGGCAGATTCTCAATATTGAACTCATGGCGGTTCCACTCTGGACCGCTATGCACGGCAAAGTGCTTGGCACAGGCCAAGAGCTTGCGGTACTGGCTCACACCAAGGTCTTCGCCTTGATAGCCCACACCTTGAAGACCGCGGACAACGGCAAGGCCCATTTTCGAGGTTAGGAAAGGATCCTCACCGTAGGTCTCCTGTCCTCGTCCCCAACGTGGGTCACGGAAGATGTTGATGTTGGGTGTCCAGAACGACAGGCTCTGATAGCGCTTGATGTCACCGGATTGTTTTGCCTGTTGGGCTTTCACACGTGCCTCGTCGCTGACTGCGGTGAACACTTCATGGAGCAGGGCATCGTCCCACGATGCGGCCATGGCCATCGTAATGGGAAACACGGTGGCATAGCCGTTGCGCCCGATGCCATGCAGGGCTTCGTTCCACCATTGGAATTGTGGGATGCCGAGTCGTTCGATAGCTGGCGAGGTGTCCATCATCAGACTGACTTTCTCTTCCAAAGTCAGTCGTGAGAGCAGGTCGTCAGCTCGTTGTTCGGCACTGAGGCTGGCATCCTGATACGGTAGTTTCTGATCGCTGCTGCATGCAGTAAGGACGATGCATGCGATGATTGCCAAAAATGTTCTCATGTTCATAGTTTAGTTTTTTAGTGTGATTGATAATTTTTACTTTTTTTATCCACCAATTGTAGCTATGTAGCCGTGGGTGGCAAATTGGTGGGTGCAGCGTTGAAGGGTTTCGTCAGTAGGAACCGACATGGTGAAATTCTGGGGATTGTAGGTTGACCAGAGACGACGGTGCTTGTCGCGGCCTACATCGTGATAGGGCAGAAGATTGATACCACACAGATGATCGTGATTGGGCAGCGTGTCGAGGAAAGAGGCGATTGCCTCTATGCTTGCTTCGTCGGTGTTGATTCCTTCGATAAGTGGAATGCGAATGAAGAAAGGCGTGCCGAGAGTTGCCAACAGATGGATGTTGCTGAGAATCCGTTCGTTGGAAACACCAGTGTAGCGTTGGTGAAGTTGGTCGTCAATCATTTTTATGTCTACCAAGAACAGCTCACAGTGACGGGCCACTTCCTTGACAAGTTCGGGTGTGGCATAGAGCGTTGTGTCGACTGTGCGGTGCAGACCGTGCCGTCCTAATTCTTGCAGAACCTCCAATGTTGCCTGAGGTTGGAAAAGGGGTTCGCCTCCACAAAGAGTCACGCCCCCACCGCTGTCGGTCATGATGTCGCGCTCCTTCTCAATCTCGGTCATCAGCTCCTCCATCGTCCATTTGCGTCCGCACATCTCCAAGGCTCGGGTAGGGCACTCTTCTGCACAGCGTCCACAGCGCAGACATTCCACTCCTTCAATGGGGCGGATGCCGCACGAAGTCAGTTCGATGGCTCCTTGAGGGCAGACCTCTATACATGTTCGGCAGCCAATGCATTTCTTCTGTTTGTAGGTCTTGTGAGGACGGGCATCCCATGATTCCGGGTTGTGGCACCACACACAGCGGAGGGGGCATCCGCTGAAAAAAATGGTGGTGCGGATGCCTGGCCCGTCGTTGATGGCATAGCGTTTGATGTCGAAGAGATACATGATGCTTATTTCTGGGTTCTTGTTGTCACATTTCATCGTTCTCTGTTCGAGCGATGATTTCGTTCTGCAACTGCTCGGTCATGTCGTTGAAGTAGTCGGAATAGCCGGCAACACGAACTAACAGGTCACGGTAGTTGTCGGGATGTTTTTGGGCATCGAGCAACGTGTCGGTATCGATGATGTTGAATTGTATGTGATGACCGCCGAACTTGAAGTAGGTGCGGATAAGGCTGGCGCATTTCCTCACATCCTCGTCGCGTTTGAACAACTGGGGCGTGAAGCGCACGTTGAGCAAGGTGCCGCCGCTCTTCGTCTGGTCGAGCTTGCCTAACGACTTGATGACAGCGGTAGGGCCATGCGAGTCGCTGCCGTGGGCAGGCGATGTGCCGTCGCTGATGGCGAAATGGGCAAGACGACCGTTGGGCGTTGCGCCGCATACCGAACCGAAATAGTTGTGGCAGGTGGTGGAGAGCATGTTCAGGTGTGTCTGTCCGCCACGGGTGTTGGGTCGTCCCTCAATGGCTTTCACCAAATCCTCATATACTCGCACGGCAATCGTGTCGGCATAGGTGTCGTCGTTGCCGAAGAACGGTGTGTGGTTGCGGATATACTGGCGCATCTTCTCGGACTGTTCCCAGTTTTTCTTGCAGGCTTCCAGTATCTCGTCCATCGTGTAGCGTTTGTCCTCAAACACGTGCTTTTTCAGGGTGGTGAAGCAGTCGGTAATAGTGCCGAGACCTGTACACTGTATATAGGTTGTGTTGTAACGGGCACCGCCACTGTAGTAGTCGCGCCCTTTCTCAATGCAGTCGTCGATGTAGAGACTGAGGAACGTGGCAGGTGCATAAAGCGAGAACATACGTTCGATGTAGTTGTTGACCGAGAGCTTCAGATTGACGAAGTACTCCATTTGTCGGTGCCATGCTTCATAGAGTTCCTCGAAGGTCTTGAACGTGCGGGGATCGCCCGTTTCCAGTCCCAACTTCTTTCCCGTCTCTGGGTCTGTGCCGTTGTTCAGCGTAATCTCTAAAATCTTTGGCGTGTTCAGGTAACCTGTCAGCAGATAGGCTTCCTTGCCGAAGGCTCCCACCTCGATGCATCCCGAACAGCCTCCTTCGCGTGCATCTTCCACCGTTTTTCCAGCCCGTGTCATCTCCTTCACGTAGGTGTCGGGATTGAAAATACTTGGATAACCATGTCCCTGGCGAATGACTTTCAGTCCGGCCAATAAGAAATCGTTGGGTGTATTTCCGGCAATATGGATGCTGAGTCCCGGCTGTAGCTGATGCAGCTCCTCCTGAATCTCCAAGATCATGTAGGAAATCTCGTTGACTCCGCTGTTTCCTTCACGATCCACCCCACCTATGTTTATATTGGTGAAGTCGTTATAAGTGCCTGACTCTAAAGCGGTGACTCCTACTTTGGGCGGAGCAGGCTGGTTGTTGAACTTGATCCAAAGACACGACAGCAGCTCCTTTGCATCGTCGCGTGTCAGCGTGCCGTCCGCGATACCTTTCTGGTAGAAGGGGAACAGATGCTGATCGAGATGTCCGGGATTCATGGAGTCCCATCCGTTCAGCTCTGTCACCGTACCTAAATGTACGAACCAGTACATCTGAATAGCTTCCCACAGGTCGCGTGGCGCATGGGCAGGCACATGGTGACAAACATCGGCAATCTTCAGCAGTTCCTGCCTGCGCTGAGGATTGCTTTCTTCGCCTGCAAGTTTCTCAGCCAATTCAGCATGGCGTTCAGCAAACAATATTGCCGCATCGCATGAGATGGCCATGGCCTCCAATTCCTGTTGCTTGTCGGTGGCCTCTGGGTCGTAGATATAGTCGAGTTCCTTGATGCGTTGCTCTATGCGAGCCTTCACATCGAGCAGTCCTGTATGGTACATCTTGCCGTCCATGGCTGTATGGCCGGCGGCGCGTTGCTCCATGAATTCTGTGAACACGCCTGCATGATAGGCTTCTTCCCACTCTTTCGACACGTGGTTGAAGATGCGCTCGCGCTGAGTCTTCCCAGCCCAATAGGGGATGACCTCGCGTTCGTAGGTGTCGATGTCCTCTTGCGAGATATGATAGCTCTGCAGTTCGCGAGTGTCCAATGTATGCAGGTCTTCCACCGAGTGGCAGGTCAATTCGGGGAAGGTAGGCACTGCCTTGGGCATCGGGCCACGTTCCCCCACAATTAGTTCGTCGGGACCGATGTAGATTGTCTTTTTCTTGCAAATCTCGTAGAAGTTACGGGCACGCAGAATGGGTGTGGGCATTGTGCCGTAGTTCTTCTTGTAGAACTCTGTCTCGATGAGTGCGCGCTCAATGCTAAGTGTGGTCGGCGTGTCGAAATTCTGTTGACGTAGCCGGCGTATGCGGTCGTTCATGCCGTTTAAGTTTTCGGGATGTTGAATGCTGTAGTTCATGAATCTTTATGCTTATACCAATTATATTTGCAAAAATACTCTTTTTTCCTGATACCTGCTATATGATTCTTCTTAATAAAATAGAAAAGGTGGAAAATAAAGAATCCCAAAACTCTTAACTTAGGTTAAGACCTTTACTCTCGGCACTCGATTTTCAAGTTCGCCGAGAGTTCCTTTATACGACTTTTAGTAACTTCGCAGTCGAATAATCATCAAAAGCAAAGAACTATGAACAAGCGAACCATCATCACTATTCTGCTCACCCTCGTCGCAGTGACGGGGCAGGCCCAACTTGAAAGTGTGAAGGAACTCACGATGAAGTCGGAGTATTTCAACCACGAGCGGCAGGTGCTCATTTACACGCCGGGAGGCTACCAGCAGTTCGACCAGACCTACTACGATGTCATCTACGTGTTCGACGCGCAGTGCCGCGAGATGTTCGACCTCGTACACTGCCTGCTCAACATGGCTTGCAAGCCAGACCCCGACGGCGGCAGAAGCACGAGTTTCATCATCGTGGGCATCTGTTCGCCAAACCTTTGGGACATCAACTATTTCCGCAACCACGACTACCTGCCCATGCCCCTGCACGGCAATAACGGGCTTTTCAAGGAGGGTTACTACTACGGCAAATCGCCCGACCTGAAGAAGTTCGTCAAGAATGAGTTGATGCCATACGTGAAGAAGAACTACCGCACGTCAGGACGTTCACTCGGCATCGGACATTCGTTGAGCGCATCGTTCGTGCTCGACGCGATGATTACTGACGACCTCTTCGACGACTATATCGCCATTTCGCCCAACTGCTGTTACGACGAGTACCGACTGGCCACAGACATTGAACACTACCAGTTCAAGAACCGCAAGGCTCCTCGCTTCATCTATGCGTCGATGTCTGGCGAGATTGACAACGGGTCTGATTACTGGGGGGACGAGTGGAAAGCTGGCTGGGAGCGTGTCAGCACGTTCCTAAAGGACAAGTCCCACTTCAACGAGAACACCGTTACCTCCGTACAAACCTTTCCCGGCTATGGTCATTACAACGGCTTCATGCCCAGCCTGACAGCAGCCCTGAACGACTACATCGTTTTCGGTGCCAAGAATCTGGTGAGCTATGTCGGTGAAGAGACCTACCCCGTCCACATCGAACTGCGCGGCAAGAATCTCACCGACACCATCTACATCACCGGCAACCAGGATGCGCTGGCCAACTGGGAGGCAAAAGGCGTCAAGATGAAGCTTATCAGCGACAGCATCGCCTCCATTGACCTCCGTCTGCACCTACCCGCACAGTTTAAGTTCACCCGTGGCGGTTGGGAGCGCGAGGCCATCATTTCAAATGCCGATACAGGCAACCATATCATTCACGACGCAGAGCACACCAACCGCGTGTACCGCCTGTGGGAAAGAAGCCAGTGGATGGGAGAATAAAAAGTGAAACGAACAATGAACAAGAAAACCATCATTATCATTGGAGCAACCTCTGGCATTGGCAGGGCACTCTTCGAGAAATATGCCGCCGACGGCAACCGCATTGCCATTCACTTTATGTCTAACTTTCATAAACCAGTAAGGATTATGAACAGGTTATAAGAGCGTGATAAGCAAATATTTCAGTCAAAACAGACAATATCTCGCAAAAAAGTTATAATTTTGCACTGCTAAACGATAAAGGAAAGCGATTATGTGTACATATAAAGACATTGATGTTATCGAATTGCCCAACGGCCAGACGGCCAGCGAAGCCAACCGCGCGGCAAGCCGTGAGATTGAACGCATCTATGCCGACTCATGGCGTCGTGGTGTTTCTGTGCCTTTCTTCGACAACGACGGAAACACTTATTTGGCCAATCCCGACGGCAGCGAAGACCACGTTGCTCTCGACCGCTGCAGTCGCACCTACCGCATTCTTCGCCGAACTGCTGCTCCTGGTAAAGGCCGCTATTCTTATCTTATTGCCCGATAAATGGAGCGTCGCCCAGAACTTACGATCATAGCAGGACCGAACGGCGTGGGCAAGAGCCGTCTCTGCCCCTTCTACGTCAGCAAGAGCCAGACGCACAAGGTTGTCGATAATCCTCCGCTATGGTTCAAGGAGCAGTTTGAGGAGTTGTTTGCAAATCTTTAATCATTTTGATAGGCCGTCGATGGAACAGAGATTCGGTACAAACAGTATTGACCTTCAGGTGTTGCGTGAGTTTTGCGAGCGTGAGGGTGAGGCGGTCGCTTATCGCAAGGGCGACCAGCTGGAGCGCGAGGGCGATCCGGCCCGTTGGTTCGCCTTCGTGGAGAGCGGTTGCTTCAAGTATGTGACACACGGCATGAGCGATGATAAGGCACACATCACGTGGTTCTCCTTCGAGGGTGAGTTCGTGGTTGACTATCCTACATTCCTCTACGGCCGGCCGTCGCAGACCACTATCGAAGCGATGATGCCCAGCCGCGTGATCAGGGTTACAGGCCAGCAACTGGAACAGTATTTCGACCAGAGCAAGGACACAATGAAGTTGCGCGCTATCATTGCCGAGCATATTCTCTTCCAGTTCCGTTCGCGTTATCTCGACCTCCATTGCGCCACGGCCCGTGAGCGGTACGAGTTGCTGATGCTGCGTTGTCCCGGCATCGTGCATCACCTTGCTTTGCAGGATATTGCCTCGTTCCTTAATGTCACGCCAAAAACCATTAGCAAGATTCGCAAAGGAATCACTTTCGGGAGCGATTAGCTCACAATGATTCCCCAAAACTCTTAACTTAGGTTAAGACCTTTACTCTCGGCACTCGATTTTCAAGTTCGCCGAGAGTTCCTTTATACGACTTTTAGTAACTTCGCAGTCGAATAATCATCAAAAGCAAAGAACTATGAACAAGCGAACCATCATCATCGCTGTGCTCAACCTCATTGCAATGGCAGGGCTGGCACTCGGAATCAAGTATTATTAGAACAATGAAAAAGAAGACCATCTTTGCACATAAAATATGAAAACAATGAAACTATGGAGAAACATCCCCATATTTTGTCTCACTTTATGCTGTTTTTATGACTTACTCTAAAAAAGAATGTATTTTCAAGATGACAAGAGTCTTTCTTGCTTCCTTCATCTTGATGGGCGTTTTCCTGTTGCCCTACTTCGCCTATATTTTCGGGCGGGACATCCCATTCAGTCGTACAACATTGGATATAGGAAACCTTCTGTGGCCGTTAGCAATTTTTGTCGTCCTACTTTACGAAGACAAGA
>CAMYVQ010000022.1 GCA_947302435.1 uncultured Prevotella sp.
ACCTCCAGGTTATGAGCCTGGCGAGCTACCAACTGCTCCACTCCGCGATATTATCTTTAAAAGCGTGTGCAAAGGTACACTTATTTTTCCGATTCTGCAAATTTTTGCACGACTTTTTTCCCAAAACGTACTTTTTTAAGCTTTTTTCTTGGTCAATTCAAATAAAAACAATAATTTTGCACACGATATACGCAGTGTGCAAGAGCAAATTGCCGACAAGAAAAAGATTAAATTGTAAATCATCACATCATAAATCATACAGATGTCTATATCAAAAACCAGACAGCTTCTTGTTGATGTCGCACGCCAGCTGTTTGCGAAGAACGGAATGGAGAATACGACGATGAACGACATCGCCCAGGCATCGGGCAAGGGTCGCCGAACGCTCTACACCTATTTTAAGTCAAAGGATGACATCTACTATGCTGTCATTGAGACCGAACTGGAACGTCTCAGCGACAAGCTCGACGAAGTGGCAGCACGCAAGATCAGTCCCCACGAGAAAGTCATTGAGCTGATCTACACCCACTTGAACATGATTCGCGAAACAGTAGTGCGCAACGGAAACCTGCGCGCCGAGTTCTTCCGTAACATCTGGATGGTGGAGAAAGTGCGCAAGCATTTCGACCTGGCCGAGGTGGAGCTGTTCCGCAAAGTGTTTGCCGAGGGTAAGGAAGAAGGCGAGTTCGACATTGAGAACGTGAACCTCGTGGCCGACATCTGCCACTATTGCATCAAAGGACTTGAAGTGCCCTACATCTACGGACGTTTGGCCCGTGGCATGAAAGAGGAAGACACCAAGCCGCAAGTGGCCAAGTTCGTCTATGGCGCATTGGGTAAGCATAAGCAAATATAATGTACAAATTATAAATTAGAAAGACAAAAATGGGATTATTAGAAGGTAAGACTGCCCTGATTACAGGTGCAGCACGTGGCATCGGAAAAGCCATCGCATTGAAGTTTGCCGCTGAAGGCGCTAACATTGCATTCACCGACCTCGCTGTCAACGAAGAGACCGAACAGGAGATTGCCGCCCTGGGTGTGAAAGCCAAGAGCTATGCATCGAATGCAGCCGACTTCGCTCAGACCGAGGAAGTGGTGAAAGCCGTAAAAGAGGAGTTTGGCTCTATTGACATTCTGGTCAACAATGCCGGTATTACCAAAGACGGACTGATGCTGCGCATGACCGAGCAGCAATGGGATGCCGTGATTGCCGTCAATCTGAAGTCGGCTTTCAACTTCATCCATGCCTGTGTACCCGTCATGATGCGCCAGCGTGGTGGCAGTATCATCAACATGGCTTCTGTCGTGGGTGTTCACGGCAATGCCGGACAGGCCAACTACGCCGCTTCGAAGGCCGGACTGATTGCGCTGGCCAAATCCATTGGTCAGGAAATGGGTCCCAAGGGCATCCGTGCCAACGCCATTGCCCCCGGCTTCATTGATACCGCTATGACTCAGGCACTGCCCGAAGAAGTGCGCAAGGAGTGGTGCAACAAGATTCCCCTGCGCCGTGGTGGTACCGTTGACGACATTGCCAACTGCGCCGTATTCTTGGCCAGCGACATGTCGAGCTATATTAGCGGACAGGTCATACAGGTCGATGGTGGCATGAATATGTAATACAAAAATGCAAGTAGTCTACGAGGACAACCATATTATTATTGTCAACAAGGAGAGCGGCGAAATCGTACAGGGCGACAAGACTGGCGATACGCCGCTCTCTGACATTGTGAAGCAATATCTGAAAGAGAAATACCAGAAGCCGGGCGAGGTTTTCCTTGGTGTGGTACATCGGTTAGACCGTCCCGTAAGCGGCCTCGTCATTTTCGCCCGCACCTCAAAAGCCCTCACCCGACTGAACAAGATGTTTGCCGAGGGAGAGGTGCATAAGACGTACTGGGCGATTGTTTCTTGCTCCCCAAAGCTCTTTGCAGAGCAAAGCGGTAGAGCCGAGCGAGGGGGCTTGGTCACTCACTGGCTCACCCGCAACGAACAGCAGAACAAATCGTATGCCTACGACCATGAAGTGCCACATTCCAAAAAAGCCATGTTGCACTATGAGGTCATCGGTCGGGGCGAACGCTACGCTCTGCTCGAGGTGCGTTTGCTGACAGGCCGCCATCACCAGATTCGCTGTCAGCTTTCAGCTATTGGCTGCCCCATCAAGGGCGATCTGAAATATGGGGCCAAGCGTAGCAATCCCGACGGCAGCATCTCCCTGTTGTCGCGCCATGTGGAGTTCGTACACCCCGTTTCCAAGGAGCCTATTTGTGTGGAGGCTCCCCTACCCCACGACCCGTTGTGGCAAACATTATCTTCCCTGTCAAATAAAGATTAAAAAACTCCTATTTATCTTATGAGAAAAAAACTATTATCCCTTTTTATGCTATTGCTACCCCTTTGCGTAGCAGCAGCACCGGTATCAAAAGACCAGGCTTTGCAGAAAGCACGTACGTTTATGAGTCATCATTCGGGTATGGCCAAAAACAAGGCACTCAAAAGTGTCCGCACTCCACTGAAGACCGTAGGGACACTGTCGACAGCCAGTTACTATGTGTTCAATGTGGGCGACCAACAAGGCTTCATTGTGGTAAGCGGTGACGACCGCACCCCTGACATTCTGGGCTATGCCACAAATGGCACTTTCGACGAAGCCACCATTCCCGACAATATGCGTGCTTGGTTGGAGGGCTATGAGCAACAAATCAACATGCTTGACCATTACCCTCTTGCGAAAGCCACTGCCGTTACACACGATGCCATCGAACCATTAGTCAAGAGCACTTGGAACCAAGGTAGCCCATACAATGATCTCTGTCCTACAGACCTTTCAACGGGACAGCGATCGGTCACTGGATGTCTGGCTACTGCCATGGCACAAATAGTCAACTACCACCAATATCCGGCTTCCACATTGTCGACAATACCTGCCTATTACACTTCAACCTACGATTTCTATGTTCCAGCCATTCCCCCTACGGCCATCGACTGGCAAAACATGCTTGATGCATACGACGGCAATGCCACCAATGAACAAAAACAAGCTGTTGCCACCCTTATGCAACTCTGTGGGGCGGCCATGAAAATGGACTACAGTTCGAACGAAAGCAATGCCTACACTTACGATGCATTCCTTGCTTTCCGCGACTATTTCGGCTATGACAAAAGCATGCGCTGCATGCAGAGAGGCTGTTTCCGCGCAGCAGAGTGGGACGCGCTTATCTATAATGAGCTGAAGGAGCAACGCCCCGTTTATTTTGTCGGTCAGTCATTAGGAGGTGGCCATGCTTTCATTATCGACGGCTATAGCCATGACGGACTCTACCATGTGAACTGGGGATGGGGTGGCTATTGCGACAACTATTTCCTGCTTTCCATTCTGGATCCTGAAAGCGACAGCGGAATTGGAGCCAGCAGCAGTACCGACGGATACAGCTTCTATCAAGAGGCCATCATTGGCATCCAGAAGCCGACAGAAACCGTCGAGCCAATAGAAACCACACAGTTAGCAACCGATTTATGCATTGTAAACGACAGCCAGACCGAGTTCACCCGTCAGACGAACGGTTCTTTCATTGTGCCTATCTATGTGAGGATGAGCAATCCTTCCGGCACCATCCGAACATACGATGTGGGATGTGGCATCTTCAATGCAGACAACGAACTGGTGGAAATCCATCCTATGTACACCTATGAACTGGATTTCGAATATTACGTTTACTCCTACGGAAACCTGAATCTCTTTTCCCAACTACCCGACGGCAACTACACCATCAAGGCCATCAGCAAGCCAAATGACAGTGACACTTGGGAAGAAGGTTATAGCAGTTTTGACATGAGCATAGAAGCCACCCTAAAAGACAACATGCTCACGACACGCAATTACACCTACAACATGAGTGGCAGTATAGTTAGCAACATGGAACAGCCGACGATGGGCAGCAGGGTAAGCATCCAGGCTACGCTGACCAACAATGGCACCAATATAAACCAAGTTGCCTATCTGATGGTAAACGGCATAAAAATGGGAGGCACCTACGTGGAGGCTGAAGCAGGAGAGACGATTACGATCAATTTGAGTTACCTGCCAATTGAAAGCGGCACCAATGAGCTGTCCCTCATTTTGCCCTATGGAGAAAACGGCATAGAATTGGCCAAAGGTTCCGTCGACGTGTTAGGCTCAGAAACTCCCCACCTATTGTTCAACCTTGAACTGAAAGACCTGCGCCCAAACAGTACAATGCCTCATACCAAAGCCGACATCACTGCCCATATCCACAACAACAGCCGCAACACCTACAATAATCGCATCTGTCTGGCATTAATCACATGGAATGACGAGAAAGGCTATAACGAAATCTGTAACCAGCAGTTTTTTGACTTCAGCTTGGAAGCGGCTGCCGATGGTGTGCAGAAAGTCGAGTTTGAAGGTCTCGACAACCATCGATTCTACTATATGCAGGCCTATTACATCGACGAAAACGACAAATGGGCAATCGGAATCAGTAACCCTCAAGGATTCACGACCAATGAACCAGCCGACGGCAAGGAAGATATGACCTATATGCTGACGAATCCCGACTTTGAGCAAAGCAGTTACGGATGGACGGTAGATGCAGTATCAGGCGGCAATGTTCGTGTGGGCGGCACATCCGAGAACCTTTGCTTCGAAGCCTGGAACAATCGCCAGTTCGACATCTACCAGGATGTCATGGGTCTGCCTGCCGGCATTTACGAGATACAGGTTCAGGGATTCTATCGCAAACAGCGTGGCGCAAATGCATGGAACACCTATCAGAAAGGCGATGTCACCGTACCCGTATATGTCTATTTAGACAACAGTTCCACACCGCTGAAAAACATCTTCTCCGAGCCTTCCAACGCAGGTTTCTATAGTGGTGACTACTACTGTTCGCCCACCGGGCTTTATTTCCCTAACGACATGAGCACTTCGGCCCAGGCTTTCAGTGCAGACATGTACAGACAGTCGGCCTTTGGACTTGTCATGGACGAAGCACAACAAATCAAGATAGGTGTAAAAGGAGCCACCAATCAGAACAACGACAGTTGGGCCATCTGGGACAATTTCAAGCTGATCTATCTGGGCTTCGATTCGCAGTATATCCGGCCGGCCCTGCAGCAGGCTCTTGAAACAGCCGAAAAACTAACATCCCAGACCATGGGCAAGACTACCTATCAGAAATTGACAGGCATCATGGCAGAGGCAGAGGAAGCAGTCCAAACCACAGACGGCGAGCGTATGTTCCAATTGTTGAGCCAGCTCTATATTGTCAACGAAGAAGCCGTGACATCCATATCCTCCTTCCAGCCGCTCATCGAAGCACTCGACGAGCTGCAATGGGCCATTGACAACTACCATGTGGCATCGTCGGAAGTGCAGCAACAGGCAATCAGTCTGCACAAGCTTATCACCGACAATGCATACGGGCACCAATATGAAGAGGAAGACATTGAGGAACAGGTCTATCAAATCAACGAGCAAATCATCTTGTTGCGCATACCTGAAAACCTTGACATGGCTACGGCTACTGCTCCTGTAGAGTGTACAACTCTCCTCGCAACGCCCAGTTTTGAGCGCGATGGTGAAAATTCAATCCAAGGATGGTACGGGCAAGGCAATTTCAACTTCGGCAACACCATAGCCCAGACCCAAGCGATGGCTTTGGAGGCATATCAACGCAACTTTCTGCTCTATCAGCCCATTAGTCGTATTCCCAACGGCTATTACGCTATGCAAGTGTCTGCTTTCTACCGCTATGGCACTGCTAACGAAGATGCCGACCACTACCGCCTCGGCGAGCAGTGCAATGATGTCTACATCTTCATGAGCGACGTAACCGAAGACGGTGACTACATATCCAAGCCTTTGCTGCTCATGTCGTCGGGAGCTTCACCTGAACCTGTAGGAAGTGGTGAGGAAATAACCAATAGCGACAATCTTTTCGTACCCAATGACATGATTTCGTCTGTAGCCTATTTCCAAAAAGGCCGCTACACAAACTATCTTCTGTTCAATGTGACACAGGAAAGCATGTACATCGGCATTGAAAAGATAAACACTGTGATGGCAGACTGGGTAATCATGGATGACTTCCGTCTGTTCTACTACGGGACAGAGAGACCCGTCGATGAACAGTTGGGCATCGAAGAGACATGCATTCTGGGGCAATCACAGTCTGCCAAAGCATGTTTCGACCTGAGCGGTCGACGTGTTTCGGATAGCTACAACGGATTTGTCATCAGACGACAAACCCTTCCCAACGGAACCGTTTTGACAAAGAAATTCAACAGGTAAAACTGTTAATGTTCAATGACGGTATCGTTGATAATGAATGGTGCCGTCATTGATATTAAATGACACCGTTATTGATAATCAATTACGGTGTCATTTATGTTTGACGGTGACATCATTGATATTGAACAATACGGATTATGAAAAATCCCCACCGTGCTCCTTTGTCACGGTGGGGATTCTTATTCGCTTTCAAAAAGCTTGTCTGATGTTTACTTCACAACAGTCTTTTTGCCATTGACGACATAGACACCCTTCTTCAGCGTGCCAGTCACCTTCTTACCCTGCAGGTCATAGACCTGACCGGCCTTGACAGCAGCAGCAATGCTGTTGATGGCAGTAGGAGCCGCGCTATCCTTAACCTCGCAAGATACGCCACCATCAAAGGTGAAGGTGATGTCGTAGGTACCTGCATTCTCGATGTAATAATCGGCATTGTTCTCACCGAAGCCTACAACGTTGTAGTTCCAGCTGTGATCCTCAACGACCTTGTACCAAATGGTTCCGGGTTCGTCAATCTTAACCCCAGTGAAGGTAATGCTGTAGGTGCCATCTCCATTGGCAACGAGATCGTTCTGCTCACGCGTTACATCCCATGTGGTGCCGAAGATAGGATCATCCAAGCCGCCCTCTTCAGTATTGAAGGCACCGGCTACAGTGTAGACAGGTACATACTCGTCGAAGCGATACAGACGGAAGTCAGAAATTGACATCCACTGATGAATCGTACTTGTAATACCCTGTACACCGATAACTACGTCACCAGCCTCAGTAACCTCGAACTCAACAGAAGCATCGTTCCATCCACGGTTGAACAAGCCACCCGTAGCACCGATGTGCTGCATGTCAGCACTTTCCTCACCAGCAAACACCCTAAAGGTGGTCAAATCGGCAGAAGCACGGCTCTTCACGGTCAGCTGATACTTGCCCTTCGGCAGCTTGATGGTCTGCTGCAGGGTGACATCCCATGAAGAGTTCCAGTTGCCACCGTCGAAATAGTTGTGTTCACTCATGTTTTCACCGTCAGTCCAAGGCTCACCACTCTTCACATCCAAGCTGCCAGATCCATTGACAGACCAATCGGTCATATTATAATCTGCAGACGGATTCGAGATGGCAGAGGTGAAGTATGTAGAAACCTCAATGCCTTCGAGTGCGGCGCTCGACTCAGCATAGCGGCGGTATGCAAGGTAAAGTGCCTCAACCTTGTTAGTGGCATCGGTAGCATTAGCAGCCACAACCTCGGCAGCAGCCTCGGCGGCAGCCTTCTTCTCGGCAGAAGCATACTGGAAGCTCAGGTCAGCAACAGCAGCCTTGGCATCAACCAGCGACTGATAAGCAGCCTTGGCATTGGTGAATGTCGCCACGGCAGCGTTCAGGGCATCGATAGCGGCCTTGTATGCCTCCTCCGTGTCCTCAACAGTTGTGTTGTCGGCAATAGTCTGTGCAAGAGCTTCCTTCTCATCACCGGTCACAACAGCATTCTCCTCAGCTTCGAGAGCAGCCTGTGCGGCAGCGAGAGTCTCTTCCCATTCAGCCTTGAACAGGTTCTCGACATCAGTACCCCAGAAGGTCAGACGAGCATTGTCAATGACTGTCCAGTCGCCACTCTTGTTCGTACTACGCTTCACACCAATGGTCAGCGTACCGTTCTCCACGATTACGTAGCCAGTGGTGTTGCCAGTGAATTCACCAGCAGCAATGGCATTGAGAGCTGCATTGAAATTGTTTCCATTGCTGTCAGTATTCGCAAACGGAGCTTCAACTTCATTAGCATAGATAATGGTTGTTCCATTAGTACCGAAGCCAGCGATGCTGAACTCATAGACACCATTGGGCAGGTCAGTGATGGTCTGGCTCACCTCAAACGTGTTGTTCCAGTATTCGCAACCATAGGTCTCACGATTGCCATCTGGACCGGCAAAGGTCTCATTGCCACCGTTTTTGTTGTGTGTCCAAGCAGCATTGCGCAGGTCGTTACGGTTGAAGTTGGCACCCTTGATGAAGAAGGTAGCATCAACACCATTCTGGGCAGTAGCAGCCTCGAGTGTAGCCCTGTTGGCAGCATCACGGTCAGCAGCAGCAATCACTGTCCACTGAGCAGCCTCAGCGGTAGCATCGTCGGCCAGTGTAACGATGTTGTCCTCACCAGCGGTCAGGAACTGTGTGCCATTGCTGATGGTGTAAACGCCCTCAGAAACTTCGGCAAACGTCCAGCCAAATTCACTGCCGTCAGTCCATACGCCGTTCAAGAAGTGGCTATTGCCACCGGTGGACACCTGAGAATCAAGTGTGTACTTGCCATTTACGAAAGTCACGCTGAAATCAAGACCCTTCTCATTAACCACAGCATGCGTACCCCAGCTTGCACCAGCAGCCAGGAACTTCTGCTTAGCCACATTCTTGAAGTAGTAGCTTCCATTAGCGATGAGAGCCTTGAACTCATAAGCCTTACCCTGCTCGAATGCAAGGTCGGCAGTCTGGTTGCCTTCACCGCTATTACCATTATTGAAGATAATCATCTCAGGTGCAGCCTCAGCCTTGAAGGTCACAGTATAGACACCCTCGACAGCCTCAAGCTTGGTACCAGGCCATTCGCCAAGAATCTTGTTCTCGCCGTCGCCGCTCCATACGTATGCATAGACCTCAGCCCAGTCATAATCGGTGGTGAAGGTAGCAGTGTAGGTATACATATTCTTCACGATGAAGTTCTGCACGATGCTCTCACCTGTAAACTGGATTTTCTCAACGGTATCGTCGTAGCCCGCGGCACTGACGGTCACGTCGTAGGTACGGTTAGCCTGAATGACGTTGATGCTGTAAGCACCCTCGGCATCAGTAACACCACTGTACTGAACGTTATCGCCATCGTTGCTCACCAGTGTAATGGTAGCACCCTCGATAGCCTCATCACTATTGTTCTTTACAGTACCGGAGAGGGTTGCAGGCTCAGCTACTAAAGCGAAATGAATAGCAGCAGGAGTTTCTTTACTCCAATTCTTACTCATTGTTGCTGCATCCTGATAACGCACATAGCAGAAATCATTAGAAAGTGTTGACTTCTCAAAATAAGCAGCCTTATAACCATCAACATAAGAGTGCATGTAAATGCAAAGTGACTTACCTGCCTCATATACCAACGGAGTCTCACTAAAGTCAAGGACAATCATATCACCCAGCTCAGAAGCAGAACCGACCATGTTCCAAGTATGATCTTCATTAACCAGCATGGTCATTTCAGCATCCTCAGCAGCATAGGGATATGCTGATGTGGGTTGTTCAATCGTCTGGGCATCAGTCCACTTATAGTAAACCTGGAAAGAGGTCGTTTGAGCATCAGTTGTCTTATAACCCTTGTATGTAATTGAAGTAATCTTACTACCGTTATTCAGACCTATGCCAGCGAGAGTTTCTGCATTATAAAGTGTCAAAGACTCACTGTTCTTGTAATTCAGGTTCAAGGGAACATTTCCGCTCGTGCCATTTGCAGCCATATCGGCACTGCCTGCTGCTTCCTCCTCAGCAAACACTACGTCAACAGGCTCGGTAGCAATGGTGTAGTCACCAGCCTTCACCTCTACGTAGACGGGGAAGGTGCCAACCTTTGCATAGCGGAACGAAGCAGCAATCTGTACACCTGCATCGCTGAGCTTGTGGTTCATGGGCAGGGCAACAGTCTCGCCAGTAGCCACAGCCTCACCGTTGACAAATACGGTCATGGTGTAAGCATCGGCAGCCACATCAGCCAGACCAAAGTTCTGCACGTTCACGGAAGCAGTAGCAACCACATTCTGCATAGCCTCAGTAGGAATATTGGCAGAAGCAATCGCCAGATCATAACCCACGGAAGCAGCCTTCAGACCATAGATCTCGTCAACATACGGACGGTTGCTGATCTCGAAGCCGAAGAAGTAGTCGCCAGCCTCAGGAACAGTCACCTCGAAGGTCTGGTAGTCGGTGGTGATCAGGTTCTCAGAACCTTCAGCACCGCTGGCAGTGAAGAGCAGCACACGGGTACCTTCGGCGTTCAGCACTTCCTCACGGGTAGCTGCGGCATACACATTCACAGTGCCCTCGCTCCAGTAAGAACTGTAGAGCTTAGCATCGAACAGCAGCTTTTCGCCGGCTTTGGCCGTCAGCTTTGGAGTGACGAACATGTTGTCGGTAGTGCTGGAAGAAGTGATGTAGTAGTTAGGAGCAGAATTGGTACCTCCATTGCTGGAGCTAATATTGTTCTGATAGACAGAACCTGCAGGCCAGTTGCCATCATCGAAGTTAGCATAGAACTTCTCAGGATCGAGCTTCGTTCCGCCGATAGGCAGTGAGAAGGTCTGGTCGCCGCTGTAGGTGATGACCATTTCGCCGTTGTAGTTGCCAGCCTCGGTAGCCGAGAAGGTGATGTTAAGAGCCTGAGCAGCGGCAGTGAGGTCGTTCTCGTCGAAGGCAGGCAAGGTGACTGGGAACTCAACGTCGGCGGTGAAGCCTTCGGGCAGCGAGATGCCATTCACAGTCAGAGGAGCAGAACCCCAGTTATAGATGTAGTAAGTCTTCACATCGGCAGTATTGGTCTTGCCAAATGTGATAGGAGCAGATACATCGGTAGGCTCATTCCACTTGCTGGAAGGCAGTGAGCTCAGGAAGTGGAAGATGGGTTCGTTGGTCACGGTGAAGTCGTAAGTCTCAGTCTCGAACTTCGTGCCATCGGTGAACTCAAACACAACATGACAACCACCGAACATTATCGTTTCCTCTACAACCGGAGTGAACGAAGCAGCGAAGCTCGTCGTGCTGGTGGCACTGGCGGTTAAGGCTTTCGAAGGAATCTCAACAACATTGCCGCCATAGTAGAACTTCACGGTGTAGGCATCGGCAGTCTCGTCGGTCAGAGGAATGATCTCCACGACGGGCTTCGTCTGAGAAGAACCACTCTTGATAGAAGCATCGGGCCAGCTAACGCTCTTGATGTAGAGGTCGTGAGCCACATTGACCTTTTCCAGACCAACCAGATTGTCGATCTTGAAGGTTCCATAGAGTGCGAAAGCTACATAGTAGTCGCCTTCCTCGGCAAATTCTACGGTCTTGGTGTTCCAGTTAGTGTAACCGATAGCTTCGGCACCCTCAGTTTCGTTTTGGGTGTAGTAGGCCACCTGAGTCCAGTTCTTACGGTCGGTAGACACGTAGACCTTGGCATAGTAAGATGATCCGTAGGCTCCCTTCACGTCGTAAGCCAGCTTTTCACCAGCATTGGCGTGCAGTTTCGGTGTAATAAACATATTATTACCCGATGCATAGCTGCTCGCTGGGCGACCAGTAATGTAAACATCGTACTTCGATGTACTGCTATTATATGCATAGTCGCTGGTGATACCAGCCTCAGCAATAGAGCCTGCAGGATAGGTGACTGACGACTTGGTACCATCGCCATTGAAATCAGCCGTCCAAGTATTAGGATTGATAACAGTAACAGAGAAAGCAAGCGTATAGGTAGTGGGCTCTTCAGCACCAAAGTTCTGATATGCGATAACCAGATTGCCTGCGTATGTGCCATAGGATGCAGCATCCTGAGTGATGCTGAATGTAACCTTTTCCCTACCTGCAATCACCAGACCCTCGGCAGGAATCGCATTCAAATCTGCGCTGCTGAATCCTTCGGGAAGGTCGATACTCGTGATAGTAAGCGGAGCCAAGCCATTGTTATAGATTTCGAAGCTCTTCGTGGTTTGCTCAGTGATGGTTCCCCATGCCTCGGCATTGGTGATACTGCTGGTAGCAGTGCTCTCGGCAGCACGGAACACGAACTTCGACTCGTAGGCAGTGTAACGCGACTGGGCACGTTGCAGAACCGTACCCTTCAGATTCTCACGCAAATCCATTGAATAATATGAATAGGTGTTAGGCCATACGCTGGTCTCCACCTCTGCCAGAACTTCAAACGGTTCAGAGGTCTCGCCGACGGCCAGATCCTGAGGAACGGCTGTTGTGCTGTAAACATCTTCAGTAGTACGGTTGAAGATAGATACGCTGTAACCTTCAGTACCCTGAGTCAGATCCACATCACCAGTATTCTTCACAGTGACGGTGTACTTCACCAGCACCTTGCCGTTAGCCTGCTGATCCCAATAGATGGTACCAGTGGTAGCCGTAGGATCGGCCGAAGCAATGGTCATAGCCTTCTCAGGAATGATGTTGGCCTCCTCAGCTGCAAAGTTGTCAAGATACATGTAAGAAGCACGAATACCAATGCGTGCAAAGTCAGCCACATTGATAGAAACAGTAACGTAAGCCGATTGGCTGAACTCTGCGTCATCAGCTTTAGTGTACTCAATCAGGTCACCACGAGTGAACGTACCGTCGCCGTTGTCGGTCATCTCATAGAACTCAATGTAAGAGTTAGAGCCAGAATACTGCTTCACAGCAACGCTGACAGTACCCTTCACCTGAGGAGTAACGAGCAGGTCGTAAACGTCAACGCCATTGCTGCTCTGTCCCCAGTCATACTTGTACTGACGATAGGCCAGCAGAGCACCTGTTCTATCAACACCGGCAGTCTCATTCCAGCTGTACGACATATTGCTGTCATAAGCAGCATCATAACCCACCACATGGCCCCAGTTAGAGGCAATGGCAAAGTCATGGCTCGAAGTAGCAATAGTCGTGTCGAAGTCAATGACATAGCCAGCGGCAATAGGCTCAGTGTAGTCTTCAATAGTGTAAACAAGACTACCATCATTGAATCCATTAGCCTTGTACAGCTTGTTCAGCTGAATGTCGGTAATGTCCGCTGTCTGATTCCACTTGCCATCCCACGTGTCATTGTTTTCGCCACGCACGATAATCATGCTGGTAAACTTGTCATCAAAGGTAAACTTGATGACACCATCAGACAAAGTTTCAGAAGTCGCCCATCCATCTCCGTCTCCAAAGACATAAAGCGAAATCTTTGCATTGTCGCCCAACCATGTTCCTCCTCCAACGGGATCAACATAGACCGTCTTGGCAGCAGAGGCACTTAGTCCTCCCACCAAAGCGACAAGCATCAGAAGAAAAAGTTTTACTTTTCTCATAAGCTTTGTTAATTAAAGGGTTAATAATAATGTTATTTAAAAAAGAAAAAAAGAGTCTTAAAGTTTATTAGGTCATTGAAATGCAAATATACATTTTATTCCTATATCGACCAAAATTTATTGCTTGTTTTTATATAAATTGATTGAAAATTTTCACTTTCTCAATATTTTTTTGCCATTCTGGACATAGATTCCAGACTTTAGACATGTGGAATCGATACGCCGACCATCAAGCAAATAGCAGTCTCTTGAGCCTGTTCCCTGCTCTGCTTCGACAGACTTCACTCCCAGATTGTTGACTTCGGACAGAGCCATGCTGTTACAGTTGATGACATCGACCTCCATCAGATTTTCTTCAGTAACGGCATCTACTTTTTTGGTCAACAGAGCCACCACTGTCATCTTCTCGGCATTCCAGTTTTCATCGAGCGTAGTTTCATAACTTGCTGAATATCGGTCATCAACAGACTCTATTCCGTCGCCGATGGGAGCGGTGAGATAGCAACGCAACACCTGATTGTGAACATACTTACTGTTATTGGTGGTGCGCTGGGTAATCTCGTTATACTGTGCCTGACTGTCCTTCACGCCGTCTTCGGTGAGCATCAGTGTCAGTGCCAGGTCGCCATAGATGGCCTTTGCCTCGGGCAGCATGTCGCCAGTAGCCTTCACCGTCAGACGGCGCGTGGCCTTGTTGTAGCCCAACTGCAAATCAACGGTTGCAAACGAGGGAGAATTGAAGTCCTGCATCACCATGTCGCCAATGATGGCAGCCGTCATTTCGGCCCCAATTACGGGCAGGTAGTCGTTCATGTCGTAAGCCACGTAGGCCTCGCCTGGGAAGTAGGCACGATTCATGGTGAACGTGGGCCAGTCGTAGGCATACAGCTCATGCAGATAGTCGGAATCGCCAATGCTGAGCGGCGTGCCGGGGCGATGGACATTGACCACGGCTAACTCATTGCTGTTATCTACCAACAACTGAACAGCCTTGTCGAGATAAGGGACATAGGCCGAGGTCTGATCAGTATAGATTTCCAAATAGGCTCTGCTGCGCAGGGCGCTGTTCTCATAGATGGCAAAATCGACAGAGAGTGTGTCATTGCGCGACTTGTCGTGCAAGGGCTGACCGTCAATGGCGTTGATGAAGACTGTGAAATGATGGAGGCCTATCTCCATTGTCTGCGGCAGCTTGAAGGTGAACACGTTGACACCGCTACGTCCCGAGACAATAGTGTCAGGAATATTCACATAGACAGGCTCTGCCTCGTCGAGCAGACAACCCAACTGATAGCCCTTGACAGAATCAAGTCCCACATTCATGAATGTGGCCATCACGTCGATGTCCTCACCGGCAACCTTGTACTTGAACCCCGTATCGATGGCTGTCAGGTCAAGATCCTTGGAAGGAAGCGAACTCACGTCGACGATGAGCTGCACGCAGAGCCGCCCAATGCCCGAAAGCGAATAGAGGCCCTGTCCGCTGCCAAAGTCGTAATAGGCATAGAATCCACCGTCGACATCGCTGCCATAGCCGCAAAGCGCACCTTCGTCAGCGGCAATCATCTCGGCTGTCTCCGTATAGTCGAAACCAAAGAAAAGGGTCTCAGTGCCTTTGATCTCGTATCCGTCGCCGTTGAAATACACGTTGTTCCAGCCTTCATAGATGCGCTGCCGCTGCTCCACCTCAACCGTAAGGGTCCTGTTGCCTATACTATATATAAATGTACGCGCACGACCCAAGTTCTGACTGACGGCCAGACGGATGCCCACCACACGGCAACCGGCATAGCCCGAAAGCATCTGAGGAGTAAGCACAGCACCGATAGGATAGGTTCCCTCCACTCCAAACGCTCCTCCGCTGACGGTAATGCTGTCGGTCTGCGAATATCCGATGAAACGCTCTTGCGCCTGCACGACAAAAGTCGTCATGGCCAACAACCATGCAAAAAAATATTTCCCAAACTTCATTGTTTATTTTCTGACTTTAATAATCTTACCATTTTGTCTGACAAAATAGATACCGGCTGGCAAATTGTTCAGCCGATTTCCCATATACATTCCTGAAAGGTCGTAGACCATCATAGGCGACAACTGCCTGGCGGTCATCGCAGCAATGCCTGTTGAAACAGTGATGATGTATGTGGCTTCTTGCGATTCGCCATTTTGATAGACGGCCTTAATACCAATGGTATGCTGGCCATCGGTCATTGCCGGCAACACAAACTCGGCACACTCGCTCTGTCCTACCCGCTCACCATCGACACTAATTTCAAAACGCACCACGTTTCCATAGTCGACAATCTCACCTTGTCCGTCCTTCGGCCCTACGGTAAAGTCGTCTATCTGTGTCAAGAACGCATCGTTAGATGTGTAGTGGATAGCAAGACGGACACTCTGCCCTGCATAGGGGGACAAATCGGTCTCATAGAGTGTCCACTGCTCTGCACCCACGCTTTCCACAATGCTAATCGGCGTGAAGTCAGCGGGCTGGTCACTGTCCTCTGACAAGCAGAACTCCATGGACTCACGATAGTGTGACGTATAGGCTTTTGCCTTCACTGCCAGCTGATAATCGTCATGAATGTCAATCAACGGTGAGATGAGCCATTTGTCGGATTTTGCCATTTGTGAGGAGAAGAAGATGACCGTCTTGTCGCCCGTTGGTGCAGCAATGGCAGGGTCTGTAGGCAGCATGGACGGGACCGTGTTCCAAGGATTAAACACCATAGGGGCTATGGGGACGGGGTTATTGCCTGTGCCAGAGCCGGGAAACGAGACAATATTAGCGGTACTACCTAACGCAATAGGATAAACGGGCATCTTGTCAACATCTACCGATTTCCACTCTCCAAAGGTGCCTGTGGCAAAGTCGGGATAGTCTTCAAAACTGTCACAGAACTGCAGATCCTGATTCCACCGAAGGGTATAGATGCCATTCTCATCGGCAGTAGCCGTGATGTTATAAGGTGTCAGGATATGGTCACTGAGTTCCACTTGTATTGTGGTATCGGCTTCGATAAAGATGCTTTGCTGATACTGCTCAAAGGCTCCTTCGTCAATATTCACGACATACTGTCCAAAAGGCAATGACAAAAATTCCACCTTGCCTTCATTCACCACCGTCTCATAGACTTCAGCGGAAGAAAGACTTGTCAGAGACAGTTTTTGACCATCGGCACCCAGCTTACTGTTTGCCGAGACATTAAAGACAACATGGGCATAGCAATCATCGGGAATATCGAGCTGCACCGTGGTCATTTCGCTCACCGCCTGTATATAGACGGCTTGCACACCCAACGTATGCTGACCGGCAGACACTTGCTGAAGTGAATACTCATAGTCGAAGGTTGTTCCCATTTCCTGTCCGTCAAGGAAAATACGGAAGTGCTCATTGGGATTGGCCTGCGAGCGATGGCCGACCCGTGCCAACATGCCTTTACGCGATTCGACTTGCTGATAGCCCTGCGGCTGCCCCACATATACATCGTCAATCATCAGCATGAAGGAACGGTAACGGTTGTAGTCGCTGATGTAGCGAATGGCAAACTTGATCTGCTTTCCAGCGTATGCAGAAAGATCGTATGAATACTGTTTCCAACCACGATAATCAGCCGTTTCGTAGTTGTCCTGATCCAGCCGGATAAAATCCGACTGCACGGGGTTGTCAAGTTGTGTGGTGACAAAAACTTTGAAACGCTCTGTAAATTGATCGGCAGCCTTGCCCATAAACGACAGTATATTGTCAGTACCGACGGTAATGGCAGGCGAAATAAGCCAGTCGTCATTGGCATTGCCCGAACTGGTGCGCGTGAAGCCCACGTATTGCTGTCCGCTATAGGGACGCAGAATGGGATAATCGTACCACCAGGTAGGCTCTACCGCTAACGGATTGATGATCTGGGCATACTGCATCACGCCACGGTTGGGATAACTGCCGATAAGGGCGGCAGCCACCTCATTGTCGGCATCGATACCCGTCCACTCACCGAAACGGATAGAGAAAGGGTCATAACTCTCAAAATCGTCGAAAAAAGCCGGTGCTTCGATATTCCAGTTCAACATGACCGTGTTGGAGCCATCGAACACATTGTGGGCAACATCAGCTTTCAGGGCAAAAGGTGTACGTGTCTTTTCCGTCAGCAATATTTCCACCGTCTTCTCGGACTCCGTTTCTTCCACCACGAAATGGTATGAAACCGAATTGAAGCCGTCGCGCGAAATCTCGAGCAAATGGTTGCCTGCATATACTTTCAGTTCGCATGTACCCTCTTCATTCAGTTTCAACATTCCGTAACTGACCTGATAGTCGGTTTGCTTCAGTACAACAGACTGCCCACTAAGGTTGTCGCCCTTCACAGAAGTCACCTGAATGGTCAGTTTCGTATCACGATTCTGGGCACTGACAGAAATGGCTGCCAACATGAATGGGATAAACAATAGAAGTAATTTAAACTGATTCATCTACTGATTGACAAAAATAAAAAGAGGTAATGATGAGCATTCCATCAAACACTCGCTCATTACCCCTATTGTTAAGAATAATTATTTACGAACAGTCTTTATTGTCTCGCCGTTAGCGGTCTTCATCACGTACATGCCTTTCTGAAGCGTTGACAGCACCTGGGCTGCACGTCCCTTAGCCACTTGTACGCCATTAGCAGTATAAACGGTGACCTCGGCATTGCCATCAGCCTTCAGTGACTCAACACCAGAATAATCAGCTTCGCCAACATGTGTAAAGGTAAAGTCGTCGAAGAAGGCGATCCAGTTGGCATTGACCGTGGTGTGACGAACAGCCACATAGATATTCTTGCCAGCGTATGGAGAAAGGTCTACGGTGAAGTGGTGCCACTTGTTCTCTTCAAGATAGGACATCTCTTTGGAATACATCGCCGTCTTGAAATTGGCCGTCTTGGTGTTGTCGGTTTCACTGACCAAAACCTCTACAGAGTGTAGGTCGTTGTCGCCTACAAAGACAGAGCCTGTCGTAGCAAGGTTGCGGGCATAGAAATCAAAGACAGCATCAGCCTTGGGGCAAATCTGCTTGGAGATGAGCCAGTCGTCAGCAGCCGAGTTATTGTCGGGAGCAGTAGCTGCAAGGGTACCGACACCCGAATGAGCCGTCAGGTTAGGATTGGAGTGAATTGCCTGTGTGAAGGCATAACGGCCACCGTCATTCTCAAGCTGGGTGAGGTAATAGTTTGACTTGTAGGTCACTAAACCGTCAACATCCATCTGGGTGAAGTCGGTCTTCCAGTCATAGTCGAGCGGATTCATTTCGAAGCCATAGAAGAGCACATCCTCAGCCATACCCTCACCACTTACGGGGAAGGTTGCCGTAAGACCACTTTCAAACTCGACGGTCATCACGTCCTCAACAGCCTTTGCTGGCTGATTAGCCGTAAACTGTACATTGAAAGCAATACCCTCGCCAACAGGCAATTCCTGACCAACGGCGATAGAGCTTTGGAAGTCGGCGGTATTGAAGCTGACACTCTTCACTTTCTGACTGTTCTTACCAGAGTTGACGATGGTGAACTGATCGCCTGAGTTGACAGCTTTCTGGTAGTTGACCTTGCCTGCGGCCCAGCCATCCTTGTTGAACGTGACACCATCCTCTATGACACCGTCGATGACAATATTGTCGAGACAAGCACCGTCGTGCCTGCTGCCATAGCTATGGTTCAACCAGCGGAACTGCACCTTCTTGCCTGCGTACTCCGTCAGGTCAACGGTCTCGTTACGCCAATATTTTTTACCGTCAAGGCCGGCAATATAGTTCTCTGAGAGGTAGGCAGCCTGCTTCCATTCGCCGTCGGAATAGATTTCAAAGACCACGTCGCTATAGCCATTGCCACCCTCTACATTCTCCTTCTTCAGCAGACCAGTCTCGTCAACAATCAAGTCAGCGGGATGCTCGTCGCCCCAGACGAAAGAGATGCTCATGGCCTTGCCCTCAGAAGGCAGCATGAATTCTGGCGACACCAAGGTAGAGACGTTGCCAGCACTCATCCATCCAGTGAAAAGCGAAGCGCCCTTGCCGCCATAGGGATAGATGGAATTGGGAGTCCAGTTGGCAAAGGCATACTGATTGGTCGTCGTGGCCAACCAGCCAGTGGGAACAGGCTGACTGTCAGTGCAGCCATCGAAGTCCTCACTCCACGGGAACTCCATCACCGAAGCATCGGGCTGAGTTGTAAAACGCCATGTGCTGGCAGTCGTAGACTCGCCCTTGTCGTTGTAGGCAACTACCTTCCACCTATAAGTGGTCTCGTAGTCAGCTTGAGGAATCGTAATAGAAAGATCGCCGTTCACATTGGCACCATCAATGAGATTATTCATTTCGTCATTGCTGCCTACATATACTTTATAGCCTTTGGCAAACAGGGCGGGTCCCCACTCTAACTTGATATTCTTGGGATATACCTCTGTGGCATTGTTGGCAGGGAAGATCACGGTGCAGTTGCCAGGCACGCCGTCCATGCCATAGACATTGGGCAGCAGCACGCGGTCGAGCGTGAAGCCAGAGAGTTCGGGATATTCCTCCTCTTCGCCCGTATAGCTGACAGGATAGACAAAGCGTACATAGCTCTCGTCGCTGCCCAAACCAAGGTCAACTTCCGCAGTAAGAATCTTGTTCAGTCCCTCTAAGTAGTCGCTGGTCCACTTGGTGGTCCAATTGTCGCCACCATCATAGCTCACTTCGACCCTAATGTCATCGTCAGGAACGCTCTCGCCGTCGTATTGGTTATAATAGGTAAACATCAGCGTGCCGCCATTGCTCAGATCGAGACGCGGCGAGCGCAGTGTGGAAGTAGAGTAACCACCGCCACAGTATGCACTGTGCGTACCCTCGATGGCAGCCGTCGCCCAGCTCCAACCGTTGTTTTTCCAACCTGCAGGTGGGAAATAGCTGTTGAAAGTCTCCAGCATATAGCCTTCAGGCACAAGCTGCTTATTGGCCGTAAAGGCAATCTTCACGTCGCCACCCGTAGTGTGAATGATGGCATCACCAGAAGCCACCGATGTCATCAATGCATCATAAACCAATTGGAAATCGACCTCGTCGTAAGCACGCAGGTTGACACTGGCAGCATCGAGTGTCGTGCTAAGACCGTTGGGCAATTCAAAGCCAGTAATCTGCAAGCCATTCTTACCCGTATTTACCAGTGTAATAGGCTCACTGAATAATTTCTCTCCAATATAGACATCCTTGAAATCGTAACGGTCGAGATTGACAACAGCAACAGGCCCCGTGGCAGGTACAAACTTCTTCACGCTGATGTCGTCAAGCCACACGATGTTGGATATGGGTTGCATCATCTTATAGACGAAGGCCAGCTTCACTGTCTCTCCCTTCCAGTCGCTCAAGTCGACTTTCGACGTGTGAAGATCCCAACTATCGATTGGGAACACCGTGACACCGCTCTCACGCAACATCTGCTCGCTCTGAACGGAGAAGATGGTCTCTGCATTCTTCAGATCATCACCAATCACGACACGCACCTGGAGGTCGTAGCGCGAATTGTCACGATTGTTCATCGGACTTATCCTCCATGAGAACTGCAGTTGGTAGGTATCGTTCAAGTCAAGCTCAGGCGAAAGCAGAATCTCTTCACGAGGGCCACTGCCATCGGCTATTTCAGATTCGGTAATAGGGCCATCGCATGCTGCACAGCCTGCGCCCGAAATCGTCGGGCCACCCGTTCCCTCTGGATCAGAATAGTAATTGAACCAGTTAAAACGCATATCATTACCATTGTACTCCTTGATAACAGTCCAGCCCTCTCCACGGGTAATTGGAGAAGCCTGCGATGTGGTGGCACCTGTCTCGAAATCTTCTTCGAGAATGGTCTGTGCCCCGGCACTAAGTGCCGACAACGACAGCAATGCCACGCAAGCTAAGTAGTTTTTCTTCATTTTTGACTTAATTTTACTTGTTTTTTAAAAATTACAATTTGGAGGCAAAATTACAAAAACATTTTCATTCATCCAACATTTTTCAAAAAAAGGTATTAAACCATCACGTAAATGAATATTTTTGTCATTGAAAGTTTCGTTCTTTGGTTTTTTTTTGCTTACTTTGCATCTCGTTATGAAGAAAGCTTTCACATGGATAGGACTTGTGCTGCTCAGTCCTATACTATTGTTTGTTATACTGACCATTCTGCTCTATCTGCCATTCGTCCAGAACTGGTCTGTAGATAAAACAGCGGAAATTGTCTCCGATGCTACAGGCATGCAGATTTCTGTCAATCAGATTCGATTGGCTTTCCCTCTCGACCTCAGTATCGAAGGCGTTCAAGTGATTCAGGAAACCGACACCGTGGCAGACATTCAGCAGATGATTGCCGATGTACAGCTATTACCGCTCATCGGCGGAAAAGTCGTCGTTAACGAACTAGAAATCCGCAAAGCCAAAGTAAACACCATTGATCTCATTTCAGACTTGCAAGTTTGCGGTACAGTAGGCCAATTTTCGGTTCGTTCGCGCGGCATCAATCTGGGCGAAGGCACCGTAGAATTGAACGGCGCACTGATTGCCGATACTGACATCACCCTCATATTGAGCGATACCGCTGAGGTAGACACTACCACTTCTGCCCCACTGCCATGGCTTATCCATGCAGACAGCCTGTCGGTACTTCGTTCCCATATCACGGTTCATACTCCCGGCGATTCCATGCGTGTGGACGTAGGAATTGGTGAGATGCGTGCTCGCCAGGCCGTCATCGACCTCTACAACAGCATCTACACCGTGAACAGCTTCGAATGGAATGATGGCTCTGTGGCCTACGACCTACCCTACGAACAGCCCGCTGTCAGCGGAATCGACTACAACCACATTGCGTTGTCGAAGATGCGTGTCGCCCTCGACTCCATCTATTTCTGCGCCCCTAACTTAGCCCTCAAAATCAAGGATGCCAGCCTTCACGAGCAGAGCGGACTGGAGCTGACAAATCTCACAGGTACGGTGCTTCTCGATTCTGCCAGCCTACGTCTCCCCAATTTTCTACTCAACACACCATATTCTTATATACGCGCGAGGGCAGCCCTCGATTTCAATGTCATGGATTCTATCCGTCCGGGACAAGTTCGCGCCTATTTGGATGCAGCTTTGGGCAAACAAGACATGATGCTCTTCATGGCCGACATGCCCGAACGCTTCCGACAGAAATGGCCTGAATGGCCACTCAGCATCAAGGCAGAGATGAACGGCAACATGGAGCATACCGACATTTCCGAACTGGAACTGACACTTCCCACGGCTTTTCATGCAAAGGCTTTCGGCACGACAGCCCAACTTACAGACATGAACCGTCTTTTTGCACAAATAGACTTGGAAGCCGAAAGCTACAACCTAAGTTTTATAGAGCCTTTGCTCGACTTGCCGGACATCCGCATTCCTAATGGCATTAAGATCAACAGCAACCTGAATGCCGACGGTCCCCGCTACAAGGCTAATATCACCGCCCGTCAAGGAAAAGGATTCATGAAAGCCAACGGATGGTTCAACCAGCAAGCGATGAGCTACGATGCCAACGTTCTCATCGACCATTTCAACCTTCACAACATCCTACCCAAGCAGGATCTTCATGAGCTGTCAGCCCAAGCGACCATGAAAGGCAAGGGCACCGATTTCCTGAAGAAAACGAGTTGGCTTACAGCAGACGTAGATATGCATCATTTGAGATACGGGGCAAACAACATAGACAGCATTAATGCTTCTGTACGTCTGAACGACGGGCATGGACTGGTTTCCGTCACGGGCAATAACAATTTGATGAAAGGTCATCTGAATGTCGATGCACTGCTCGACACAAAGAATATCAGCGCCACTTTTGGAGCAGACCTGCAACGACTCGATTTCCAAGCCCTGCAACTGAGCGACAAACCTTTGGCCGTCGGCATGTGCGGCCATATCGACATACACAGCAATCTGAAAGAATACCATAAGCTTTCAGGCCTTATCGGTGACATTTATATTCAGGATTCACTCAATCTCTACCGTCCCGACGACGTGGGAATAACCGTCCGCACACAGGCCGACACGACGATTTTCCGACTACAGAGTGGCGACATGATTGTGAAGGCAGATGCCAGTGGGGGCTATGAAGCTCTTATGGAGCAGTTCAATGTGCTCACCGACAGTCTGATGGCACAGGTTCACAACCGGACCATTAATCTGGAAAATGTCAAGAGCATGCTCCCCAACGCACGGCTCTACATTACCAGTGGACGCAACAATCCCATCTCGAATTTCATTGGTTCGTCGGCCAACACCTATTTCAAGGAACTCAAGATCGATCTGAAGACCTCTCCCGAAAGTGGTATCAACGGAGACACCCACATCCTTTCCCTGAATGCCGACTCCATCCGCATCGACACCATTCGTCTGCACCTGCGTGAGTCATCGCATGGCCTGACCTATCAAGGACAAGTGACCAACAACCGACGCAACCCACAGTTCATTTTCAATGCCCTACTCGACGGACAGTTCAAGGAGAACGGAGCCGTCATCGGCCTTCGTTTCTTCGACGATAACAACACGCTTGGCCTACGGTTAGGAGCCAGTGCCACCATCGAAAGGGAAGGTATGCGGGTGCGCCTGCTGCCCGAACGGCCTACCATTGGCTATCGGGAGTTCAATCTGAACAAAGACAACTATCTCTTCCTCGGAAACGATCTGAGACTACGGGCCAAAGTCAACCTGCTTACAGACGACGAGACCGGTCTCAAAATCTATTCCGAAAACCAGGACTCTACGACCCTACAGGATCTTACCGTCAGCCTTTATCGTTTCGACCTGAACGAACTGACCACGGCCATTCCCTACATGCCCCATATCTCAGGCATTCTCAATGGCGACTACCACCTTATCATGGATCAGGAGGAGCATATATCCATCGCCAGCGACATGCAGATTGCCCAAATGGAATACGAGAAGAATCCCATTGGCAATGTTAGCACCGAGTTCGTCTACATGCAGCGTGAAGACGACACCCATGCCATAGAGGCCATCATGAAGCTGGAAGAACAGGATGTGATGACCCTCAAGGGAAGCTACCAGAATCAAGATGAAGGAAACTTTGATGCCACGTTGCGCCTCATCAGTACCCCCATGTCACTTGTCAACGGTTTTGTGCCGGACCAACTAATCGGCTTGGAGGGCTTTGCCGACGGTGAGCTGTCTGTGAAGGGTTCGGGAAACCATCCGCAAGTTGATGGAGAACTTTTCCTGAACGATGCCTATCTGATCAGTTTGCCCTATGGTGTACGGTTGCGTTTCGACAACGACCCCGTGCGTGTCATCAACTCACAACTGTTGCTTGAGAATTTCACTATGTATGCCCATAATGACAACCCACTCAACATCATGGGCAACATTGACTTCCACGACACCGACCGCATCACGATGAATGTCCGAATGCGTGCCCGCGATTTCCAGCTTATCAATTCCAAACAGACAAAGGAATCAATCGCTTACGGCAAGGCATTTGTCAACTTCTATGCCTTGATGAGCGGACGGCTCGACCAATTGCAGATGCGCGGACGACTCGATGTGCTCGGTACAACAGACCTCACCTATCTGTTGCTCGACTCGCCTCTGTCAAGCGACAACCGACTGGACGAGCTGGTGAAGTTTACAGACTTCTCCGACTCTACCCAAACCACTGTGACCAAGCCCGTGCCCGAAGGTCTTGATGTGAATATCACCATCAGCATCGACCCTGGCGTACATGTCAAGTGCGGTCTCAATGTCGATCAGACTAATTACGTTGATTTGTTCGGCGGTGGCGACCTGACGATGAAATACAGCAATGACGGTATCAACATGACAGGCCGCTACACCATGTCGAATGGCAGCATGAAATACTCGCTACCCGTCATTCCTCTCAAGACTTTCAACATCCAAGACGGCAGTTACGTAGAGTTCACGGGCGATCCCATGAATCCGCGACTGAACCTGACTGCCACGGAACGAACGAAGGCTTCGGTGGGCCAGGAAGGCGAACAGAGCCGCAGTGTGCTTTTTGACTGTGGTGTGGTGATTACCAAGACACTGAACGACATGGGTCTGGAGTTCGTCATCAATGCTCCCGAAGACATGTCTGTAGCCAGCGAACTGAATTCCTTGACAGCCGAGCAACGCGGCAAACTGGCCGTCACTATGCTGACCACTGGCATGTATCTGGCCGATGGCAACACGGGCGGATTCTCCATGAACGCGGCCCTCAGTTCGTTCCTGCAAAGCGAGATTAACAACATCACGGGTAGTGCCTTGAAGACTCTTGACCTCAGCGTGGGTCTCGACAATACTACCGATGCCGCCGGCCAGTCGCATACAGACTACTCGTTCAAATTTGCCAAACGTTTCTGGAACAACCGTCTCAAAGTGCAGATTGGCGGAAAAATTTCGTCGGGCAACGAGATTGCCGGACAGAAGCAGTCGTTCTTCGACAATGTTGCCATGGAGTATCGCATTACCCCCACCTCCAACCAATATGCGAAACTGTTCTACAACCAGAATGTCTACGACTGGCTTGACGGTTATACGAGCGAATACGGTGTAGGCTACCTCTGGAAACGGAAACTGAGCACCTTCATGGAGCTGTTCCAGATATGGGGCAAACAACAACAGATGACCATGCCTGCCAACACGTTCAGACGCGACAGTGTCGCAATGCCCCGACGCATGCAGACCGACAGTCTCAAGGTTAAGAACCAATAAGCAACTGAAGAATGAACCAAACGATACTGACACGAACCGCCAAAGCCAACAGAGCCAGCCTTCTTTTCTGTCTCTGTGCCCTTTTGTTCCTGTCCTCCTGCTCCACCACGAAGACAGTGCCCGATGACGACAAACTGTTTGTCGGACTGACAAAGATTGAATATAAAGGCTACGACGAGAAACAGGCCAAGGAACACTTGACCAGCACTCAAGAAGAGATTGAAGCCGCACTTGCCACAGTTCCCAATGGGGCAGTGTTCGGCTCTCCTTACTATCGTACACCTTTCCCCATTGGTCTCTGGATTCACAACTACAGCTACGGGTCGAGCGGCAAGTTCAAGCAGTGGCTCAACAAGTCGTTTGGCAACGCCCCTGTGCTGATGAGCCAAATCAATCCCACCCTACGTGCGTCAGTAGGCCGTTCTGTGTTGCGCAACAATGGTTATCTGCATGGCAACGTCAGTTTTACGGAAGTGCCCCAAAAGAACGAAAAGAAAATGAAGATAGGCTACACCGTGACACTCGACTCCCTGTTTCTTGTCGACAGTATGGCATACGTCGGTTTCCCCACAGAGATGCGGAAACTCATTGACTCAACGGCCAACGAAGCCTATCTCAAGAAGGGAGTGCCTTTCTCCGTGGCCAATCTCGATGCCGAGCGCACGCGCATCTCACGCCTTTTCCGCAACAACGGATATTATTATTACCAACCAGGCTATGCCTCCTTCTTAGCCGACACCTTCGATATTCCCAACCGCGCACAGCTGCGCCTGCAAATGGCCGACTCCCTCCCTGCTGAGGTACTGAAAAAGTGGTATATTGGCAGTCTGAATATGAGTTTGAGGCGAACCTCGCGCGAGCAGTTGACCGACAGTACCGGACGCCGATACCTGAAGCTGTTCTACAACGGCAAGAATCCCCCTATCAGCCCCCGTGTCATTCTGCGCGACCTGAAACTGCGTCCCCGACAATTGTTCAGCTACGACAATTATCTGGCATCCATGCAGAACATCAATTCCGTGGGACTGTTCAGTTCGACCGACTTCAAGTTTGTCCCACGCGAAGGGACAGACTCCCTCGACCTGTATCTCACCTGCACTTTCGACAAGCCATACGATTTCTATATTGAAACCAGCTACAAGAACCGTACCATCGGGCGTATGGGTCCCGAGATGAAAATCGGTTTCACCCGTCGAAATGCCTTCCGTGGTGGCGAGAAGCTTGACATCAACCTGCACGGCTCATACGAATGGCAGACCAGTGGGGGCGATTCCGACAACAACTCCTATACATACGGTGTCGAAGGCTCATTGGAATTTCCACGCATCATCGCCCCACTCATTGTCAGCGACAAAATCAAGCGCGACAAGGATGGAAGAATCAAACGGCCCATGCGCTACTACTCTACCCCATGGACCATTGCCAAAGCCGCTACCGACATCATCATGCGTCCGGGCTATTACAAGATGCACATCGTTTCGGGCGAATGGAGCTATCGCTGGCAGACCTCTGAGCAAACCCAGCACCAGTTCTCCCCCATCACGGTGAAATACCAATATAAGAACAGCTACACCGAAAAGTTCAAGAACATGCTCGACAACCACAGTTACCTGAGTGTCACCATGGGCGACTACTTCATTCCCAAGATGCGCTACACCTATACCTATACCAACAGGGTGGGCAGTCACTTCCCTTACAGATGGGAAACGACGGTGGAAGAGTCGGGCAATCTGACCTCGCTTTACTTCATGACAAGAGGCGACAAATGGAGCCAGCGCAACAAGGAGATGTTCAAAACGCCCTACTCGCAATTCGTCAAGATAGAGACCGACTACACCAAGACATGGAGGCTCGACCATCAGTCGGAACTGGTGGGTCACATCAATGCCGGCATCATCTGGACTTATGGAAACTCCAAGAGCTATCCCTTTACCGAGGGCTTCTATGTGGGCGGTGCCAACAGCATCCGTGCCTTCGCAGCACGCACCATCGGCCCGGGCGACTTTCAGTCAGCACCCGATCGGCAGATCTCCTACCTTATCCAAAACGGTGACTCTAAACTTGTGCTCAATCTGGAATACCGCCGGCAGCTCTTTGGCAACCTCTACGGTGCCATCTTCCTTGATGCCGGCAACATCTGGTCGCAAAAAAGTTATAACGTGGAAAAAACTGACGACATGACTGAGGAATACAAGGAAACTGTCGATGAATGGAACGCTCTCTTCTCAAGTACAAAATTCCGTTTCAAGAACCTGTTCAACGATTTGGCTACAGGCACCGGCTTGGGCCTTCGCTACGACCTCGACTTCCTCATTATCCGTATCGACTGGGGCTTCGGCCTCCATGTCCCCTATAAGACGAGCAAGTCGGGCTATTTCAACATAGATCGCTTCAAAGACATGCATTCTCTCCATCTCGCCATCGGTTATCCGTTCTAAGTTAGGCGTTTGGAATCTGAATATAGGAGTTTAAATCTGTTAATTTTTGTAGAGCCTGAGCAAATTCTTCACACTTCACTTTTCACTCTTCACTTTTTTTACTACTTTTGCAAACAAATATTTCTTTTTTAACCCTTAAACAAAAAACAAATGAAACCAACGCTTTTTCTACTTGCTGCCGGTATGGGCAGTCGTTATGGCGGTCTGAAACAACTTGACGGACTGGGACCCAATGGCGAAACAATCATGGACTATAGTATCTACGATGCCATTCAGGCTGGATTTGGCAAGATTGTATGGGTGATCCGTAAGGATTTCGAGGAGCAGTTCCGCACCCAGATTCTCTCGAAATATGAAGGCCAGGTTCCTTGCGAACTCTGCTTCCAGGCACTCGATGCCCTGCCCGAGGGCTTCAAGGTGCCCGAAGGCCGCGTAAAGCCTTGGGGAACCAACCATGCCGTGCTGATGGGTAAGGATGTAATCAAGGAGCCTTTCTGTGTCATCAACTGCGACGACTTCTACGGACGCGATGCCTTCGTGCAGATTGGCAAGTTCCTCTCAGGCCTGAAGGAAGGTTCAAAGAACGAGTATGCCATGGTAGGCTTCCGCGTAAGCAACACCCTGTCAGAGAACGGCACCGTAGCCCGTGGCGTATGCGCCTACAACGAGAAGCGCCACCTCACCGATGTGGTAGAGCGTACTGAGATTGTCCGCTGTGCAGAAGACGGTTCTCAGGCAGGTGCAGCCGATCAGCCCATCCGTTTCAAGGACGAGGAAGGCAGGTGGCAGCCCTTAGGCGAGAACGTTCCCGTTTCAATGAACATGTGGGGCTTCACTCCCGACTACTTCGAGCACTCAGAGGCATACTTCAAGGAGTTCCTCTCCGACCCGAAGAACATGGAGAACCTGAAAGCCGAGTTCTTCATTCCGCTCATGGTCAACAAGCTGATCAACGAAGGTACTGCCACCTGTGAAGTGCTCGACACCACCTCCAAATGGTTCGGCGTGACCTATGCTGCCGACCGTGAGGCTACCGTGGAACGCATCAAGAAGCTCGTCGACGACGGTGTGTATCCCAACAAGCTGTTCTGATCCATTGATTCATATTTGATCGTAAAGAACAAAATGCAACAGCTCCAGCAGGTTTTTCTGTTGGGGCTGTTTTGTTATTCAGAAAAAAGATGTACCTTTGCACCCAATTATGCTAAAGGACATCATTTCACAGGAGCAGTGCGAGCAATTACTGGCACTGATAGAAAAGAGCGAAACCATTCTATGTGTATGTCACCAGAACCCCGACGGCGATGCGTTGGGAGCTTGTTTAGGCTGGTCTGAAATGCTGCGTTCACATTTCAACAAGGAACCGCAGATTATTGTTCCCGACCAGTTTCCCGACTACCTGCAATGGATGCCCAACACAGAGAAAATCATTCGTTACGACAAGCACAAAGAGGGCTGCGACTGGACACTGCAACATGCCGATCTCATTTTCTGCCTCGACTTCAATACGGCTAGCCGTGTCAACGAGATGCAACAGGCACTTGAGTCATCGCCTGCCGAGAAGGTGCTCATCGACCATCATCTTTCCCCCGACATCCCCTGCGCCATCACCGTTTCACGTCCCAAGGCCAGCTCAACCTGCGAACTGGTGTTCCGCCTTGTTTGGCAAATGGGGCTCTTTGAAGAGTTGACCAAGCATTTTGCCGCCCCCATCTATTGCGGCATGATGACCGACACGGGAGCTTTCACCTATAATTCAGACGACTGCGATATTTACTTCATCATCAGCCAATTACTTACCAAGCATATTATCAAGGACAAGATCTATCGCAACGTCTATCACAACTTTTCAGAGGATCGTCTGCGCCTGATGGGCTATGTGATGTACAAGCGTTTGGTGGTCGATCCTGTCCGCCATGCCTCCTACTTCATCCTGACCCGTGAGGACTTGAAGAGATTCCATTTCGTGAAAGGCGATGCCGAGGGTCTTGTCAATATGCCCTTGCAAATCAAAGGGCACAAGTTGAGTATCTCACTGCGCGAAGACACCGAGAAAGACAGCACCATCTGGGTCAGTCTGCGCTCCGTCGATCAGTTCCCCTGCAACGATATGGCCGCCCAGTTCTTCAACGGTGGAGGCCACCTGAACGCCTCAGGCGGTCGTCTGAATTGCAGCATCGAGGAAGCGGTACGCATTGCCGAGGAAGCCATCCTTTCATTTGAAGACAAACTAAAATGAGAACAGCGTGGAGAGGATGATGAATATTAATTAATGTCAAGCGGAAGCAAATTCTTCGCTCTTCTCTCCCCACTCTTCACTAAAAAACACTACCTTTGCACGCAATAATCATTAAATAGTCATATTTTGGTTCATTTCATGAAGAATTTTTTTTATCTGCTCATTGTTTTCGCCGGCATTGCTACTATGGCAGCATGCGACAACTATGAGACATACGGCGACCAGAAAGAAAAGGAGCGTAACGGTATCAGCGATTTCATCAGCCGTAATAAAATCAATGTCATCAGCGAGGCAGTCTTTCATGCCCAGGGTGACAATACCGACACCAGCGACGACCGCAACGAATACGTCTACATGAACAACAGCGGTGTCTATATGCAGATCATCAATCATGGCAGCGGCAGTCCTGTCAAGGACAAGGAGAACGTGAACCTCTACATTCGCTTCTACGAACAGAACATTTTCGACACCACGATTGTGGTCACCAATTATTACGACCCTTACGACCCCGACGTGATGAACGTATCAAGAACCGGTAGCAATTTCACGGCATCCTTCACATCGGGCCTCATGATGAGCCAATACAGTGCCTCAGTGCCCTCATCATGGCTCGTTCCATTGAGCTACATCAATGTGGGTGCTCCCACGGCCACCGAGGACATTTCATTGGTGCGCCTCATCGTTCCCCACACTCAGGGACATACTGTTGCATCGAGCAACGTCTATCCCTATTTCTATGAAATATCATTTCAAAGACAACCAGGTCTATGACATTAATCAAATCAATTTCAGGCATCCGCGGAACAATCGGCGGACGCACGGGCGACACGCTCAATCCATTAGACATTGTTAAGTTCACTACTGCTTACGCCACTTTCATTGGCGGTAAGCGTATTGTTGTCGGACGCGATGGCCGCATCTCCGGCCCCATGGTACGCGACGTGGTCTGCGGCACCTTGGTTGGCATGGGCTACGAGGTCATCGATATCGGCTTTGCCACCACACCGACGACCGAATTGGCCGTACGCTGGCACGAGGCCGACGGCGGCATCATTATCACCGCTTCCCATAACCCCACACAGTGGAATGCCCTAAAACTGCTCAACCGCGAGGGTGAGTTCCTGACGGCTGCCGACGGTGCCAAGGTGCTGGAGATAGCCGACAACGAGGATTTCGAATACGCACCCGTTGAGAAGCTGGGTCATGTCATTCAGGACGACACCATGAACCAGCGCCACATCCAGTCGGTGCTCGACCTGCGCCTCGTCGATGTCGAAGCCATCCGCAACCGCAAGTTCCGTGTCTGCGCTGACACCATCAACTCCGTAGGCGGCATCATTCTGCCCGACCTGTTCAAGGCTCTGGGCGTAGATTTCGAGATTCTGAACAGCGATTGCACAGGCCAGTTTGCCCACAATCCCGAGCCGTTGGAGAAGAACCTGCAGGGCATCATGGACAAGATGCGTCAGGGCGGTTTCGACCTCGGCATCGTCGTCGACCCCGATGTTGACCGCTTGGCTTTCATCTGCGAAGACGGCAAGATGTTCGGCGAGGAATACACTCTCGTTTCTGTGGCCGACTATGTTTTGGGTAATGCACAATGCGCAATGCATAATGCACAATTATCCACCGTCAGCAACCTCTCTTCCACCCGCGCCCTGCGCGATGTCACCGAGAAGCATGGCGGCAAGTACACGGCTGCTGCCGTAGGCGAGGTGAACGTCACCACGAAGATGAAGGAAGTGGGAGCCGTTATTGGTGGCGAGGGCAACGGTGGTGTCATCTATCCCGAAAGCCACTATGGCCGTGATGCTTTGGTAGGCATCGGCCTCTTCCTGTCATCATTGGCACAGAAAGGCATGACCGCTACGCAGCTTCGCGCCACCTTCCCCGACTATCAGATTGCCAAGAACCGCATCGACCTCACCCCCGAGACCGATGTCGACGCCATCCTTGTGAAGGTAAAGGAAATGTTTGCCGCCAATCCCGAAGCCGTTGTCAACGACATCGACGGTGTGAAGATCGACTTCCCCACCAAATGGGTACACCTGCGCAAGTCGAACACCGAACCCATCATCCGTGTCTACAGTGAGGCACAGACGATGGCCGAAGCCGACGAACTGGGCAAGCAGCTCATGCAGGTCGTCTACGACATGCAATAAGAAAACACGGCAGTCGCACCCTGACTGCATCCACCATAACGGCCGTTCTGTTTTTCCATTCAGGACGGCCTCTTTTTTTTCGTCATACAAGTCAAATGAAACGACAACCAAAGTCATGTAGTATGACTACCAGCGACGGGTATTGTAGCGGATGTACGACTCCTTTAGCCATTTTTCATAGTCATTTTCGTACATTACGAACTATTTCTCTCCGAATCGCTTGGCGGTTCGGATTTTTTGTGTTATCTTTGCCCCGTGCATCTTGATGCACATACATTTTTATTTGCTCAATCGCCAGTCGAATCACCACCTCGAAAAGGCTTGAAAGGGCAATTTACAATAGAATATTGGAGCTGCGCATAAAGCGTAGACTTCCTATAATTCTATTGGGGCTTGTGGTGAGCCTGACTGGCGTATGGTGAAGACCTACGCTTTTCTTTTGTCTATAGGTTTGGTGTGGGTTTCCCCATTGAGATGGAAACATAGTATTAACTATATATAGAGCAAATGAAAAGAAACCAAAACAAAGATTGTCGTTGAACAACCACCACGTACCATGCAACCGATGAATGTGTATCATCCATGTTATAAGTGTAATGATTCTGGAAATTGCACTTTGTGCGGTGGACTTGGCTGGACATATAGTTCCACTTCTCCAAATGGAAAAAACTCAATGTGGAGAATGTGGTGGAGATGGAAAATGTACAGCTTGCGTTGGAAAAGGCGGTCATTATGAAATAGAATACAGATGAAATCATCCTGCATCATAAACAAGTAAAATAAGTATTAACCAAATAATAAAAGAGCAGATGAATAGATTATTATTAGTATTATGTCTTTTTTTCTTTTATGAGACTAAGGCAGAAACAGTTACAATTCAAATAGGAAAGAGTAATACTTTTACGGTCAAAACTCAATCTGGAAGAATCTTTAACGGATGGATTTATGACCACGACCTATTAGAAGCAGAATTAATAGGTGACAGTTATTGTGTTCTTAAAGCAATAGGCACTGAAGAGACAACTACAACTGTGACATGTAATTATACCGATACCCATATTGAAATCGATGATCATTACAATTCCCATGTAATAACGACACCGGGAAGTCAAAGTTGGACTGTAAACATTAGTGAATCATCAGGCTCATCATCAGGTACCTCATCAGGTACATTGATTAATGGAGTTTATTATGAACTCAGTAAAGATCCTCGAGCATATCGTGGTAATGCATATGTCTTAGATGCGCCCAGCCATTATCAAGGCTCTTTAGTTATCCCAAGTCAATTATATTACAATAAAACATTTTATGATGTCCGTAAGTTTAAAAAATATGACGCATTAGACAACTGTGACAAACTTATCTCATTATCAATTCCTGGGACTTTGAATGATTTTGTTAGTATTGACGAACGTTCAAATCTCCAAAATCTACGATATATTACCGTAACGAAAGGATTAAATTCTGAATATTCTGATACGTACGACTCAAGAGACAACTGTAACGCTATTATTCATACGGAGAGCAATACTTTAATTTTAGGTTCTGCTAATACTGTCATTCCGAATAGCGTTACTGAAATAAGAGATTATGCATTTGCAAACAATGCTTGCCTAACTTCACTTACCATTCCAAATAGTGTAACTGAACTTGGCGAGGGAGTTTTTTATAATTGTACTGGATTAGAGACCGTATCAATTCCTAATAGTGTGACGAGCATTGGATATGATGCGTTCTATGGATGTACAAGTCTGACGAGTGTCACCATTCCTAATAGTGTGACAAGTATTGGTGGTTCGGCATTCCAGTATTGTACAAATCTGACAGATGTATCCATTCCTAATAGTGTGACGAGCATTGGATATGATGCGTTCTATGGTTGTACAAGTCTGACAAATATAACTATTCCTAATAGTGTGACGAGCATTGGACATGATGCGTTCAAGGGCTGTACAAGTCTGACAAATATAACTATTCCTAATAGTGTAACAAGTTTATCCGGTAATTTCGAAGGATGTACAAGTCTGACGAGTGTCGTCATTCCTAATAGTGTGACAAGTCTTGGGTGGTCAGTATTCAAAGGCTGTACAAGTCTGACGAGTGTCGTCATTCCTAATAGTGTGACAAGTATTGGGATTTGGGCATTCTATGGTTGTACAAACCTGAAATCTGTCACTGTATCTTGGAATGAACCTTTAACCAACATAGGCGGCGATTGTTTTTCTATTGATGCTATTGCAAATGCCACTTTATATGTACCAGTAGGAACAGTAGAGGCATATAAGAATGCTAATGGATGGAAAAATTTTGGAAAAATAGTAGCACCAGAATTAACAGAAGACAAGACTTTTACTACTTCTATAATTGCAGATGAAGAACCTGTGAATGCAACCTTTAAAGTGATAGATGCTGAGAATAATTATGTGCGTATTGGTAATGGGGAAGAACCATCAATTAATGATGGGACAACGGGTAATGTTGTCATTCCGTCATATGTGACAGGATCAGATGGAGTTTCTTACCAAGTAAAAGAAATCGCAGACGGTGCCTTCCTTGGATGCTATAATCTCACAAGTATTACCCTGCCACAAAGTATAGAAGACATAGGCGAAGCTGCGTTTGCAGATTGTTACGATCTCACTACTATGAATATTCCAGCAAGTGTCACCACAATTGGTGCAGATGCCTTCATGTCTTGTGGGCTTACAGCAGTGGCCATTCCACAGAATGTGGCGACGATAGGCAGTGGCGCATTCACTTATTGTAATGATCTGACTTCTGTAACCGTGGCGTGGAGCGAGCCCATAGTCATCGACGAGGATTGTTTCACCAATGCCGCCAATGCTACGCTTCATGTTCCAGCAGGGACAAAAAACCTGTATAAGACCGCAACAGGCTGGAAGGAGTTCGGGGAAATCGTGGATGGAACTGAGAATATCCTGTTTGCCGATGATGTGATTGCATGTCGTGGAGGACAGGTAACCCTTCCGATTGAACTATGTAATGAGGAGAATATCCGCCAAATTCAATTTGAATTGTCTTTGCCTGAAGGCATTTCTGTTGTAACCAAAGAAAATGGGGATTTGCAGGCAACGCTTACTCAAAGGGCAAGTTCTACTCATCAGATTACTGGCACATATCTGCCTAACGGCAATTATCTGGTCATCATTACACGAACAACGCTTAGTGATGACGTTATCCAGGATTCAGAAGGGCGTATAGCAAGTATTAGCCTGAAGGTGAGATTAAATGTAGCTCCAGGTGATTACGACATAAAGATTACGGATTGCGAATTTTCTATCAAGGGGGTTAGTACGGCCATGCTCCTTCCCGATAGTCACAGCAAACTGACCATTAGCAGTATTCTACTGGGTGACTCGAATCACGACGACCGCGTATCTGTTTCCGACATATCAAATGTCATAGATTACATTCTCAAAAAGAACGAGAACGACCCTGATTTCATGTGGCATGCAGCGAATGCCAGCGGAGATGAACGAATATCTGTATCTGACATCTCTACCATTATAGACATTATTCTGCATAAGGAGGTCTTTGGAGAAATACAAGCAACCAAAAAGGATGAATTGGATCCACAATAAAAAACTAAAGAATATGAAACGATTATTATTTTTGATTAGCATGATAATAACATGCGCCAGTTACAGCAATGCAGATGAAATTGTTGTACCAGACATTGTAATTCCTAAAGGTAGTACAGCAACACTTGACATTCAGTTGAATAACAATCAACAAATAAGAACTGAAGTCCAGTTCTTGATAACTCTGCCTGAAGGGATTACTTTGGTACATAAATCTTCTAAATTAGGTGAGCGCTTTAATGGAATGGCTGTTGCCCCAGGCGATGTGTCAGAAGGCAATAACCAGTGGACGGTGATGATTTCGGCAGCAGGAGCAACAAACGATCCGATTCCTGAAAAAAGCGGGACTCTTGTGACTGTAGACTTGCTTGCAGATGATTCTATAGAGGAAGGTACAGAACTCAATGGCTGTTTGGAAGTTACCGATATGAACCTTGCATCTGGTGGGTCTATCGTTGGCGATATTCAATCTTTAGTGAATTTCAAAATCACTATCGGTCAGCCAGATGACGGCAGGCTGAAATTCTACGAGACCTCGACAACGCTGCCTCCTTACACCGCAGGCGAAAAGGCAAATGTAACCATGCATCGCACCATCAAAGCCAACCAGTGGAGTACCATCTGTCTGCCGTTTAATTTGACTAAGGACCAAATAGACGAAGTTTTTGGTAGTAATGCAAAGTTTGCAACATGGTCTAAATGGGAGGTGGTGTATGAGGACGACAATGAAACCCCAAAAGCCATTTCTATCGATTTTACCGAACTCTCTGATAGAACACTAAGCAGACAAGGGATTGTTGCCGGTAAGCCATATCTCATCAAAACACAAAAGGACATAGAATCTTTTGAACTTGACGGGGTAGTGCTTGGTTCAACCACTCCCACAGAACAATCCATGTTTGATAGCGAACCCTACTACAATGGTGTTCTTTATGGAACATTCGTCAAGAAAACAGTTCCTGATAACGGACTATTTATCAGCAACAATCAGTTCTGGTACTCCACAGGAAAAACCAGTATCAAAGCATTTCGTTGCTGGTTTGAACTGGAAGCCGTTCTAAACCATAGTGAGGCAGAATCGAGAATCAGCATGAATTTCCTTGATGACAATTCATCTAACATCAACGAAATTAATAGTAGAGATTCGGAAACAGGATATCCTGTCTACGACATCATGGGACGAAAAGTATACTCTCAACTGAAGAAGGGACTCTATATCGAGAATAGAAAAAAGAAGATCGTAAAATAATAAAGTAAAAAAAATGAAAAAGACATATATCCAGCCAACTATAGAAATAATTAGGGCTTCAGCTGTAAGCTTCATCTGTGGTTCTCAAGATATAACTTCCAACCTTAACATCGGCTACGGCGGTGTGGACGAGAATGGCAAAAAGGAGGCTGATTCCCGATACCAGAAATTTGATGTCTGGGAGGAAGATGAAGGAGAGTAAGAAGAATACTGGTAACAAATGTTATTCAACAAAACATTTACACAGTCTCAAATTGTCTTGTTATGTTAAGTCTGAATGAAAGAGATGAATTTTCGCATAAATTGCGGCAATTTTCGCGATAATTCAAAATCATCTTTTATCGATAGAAGCCCTTCTGACGAACGGACACAAAGCCAAGTCCTACGAAAGTTATCAATCCATTCATTAGCAACAGTTCGTATCCGAAATGATAGCCGAACTGTTGCTTTGCTATGGAGTCGATGACATAGCAGAGCAGGGGCGAAGCTACACATACGTAAGGGACGAAGCGGTCGCGCACCTGACGCTTGGTGAAAAGGCCAAAAGCGAAGAGTCCCAACAATGGGCCGTAGGTATAGGAGACGATGGTGTAGATGGCATCAATCAAGCTCTTCGAGTTAATGGCATCGAAGAGCAGAATAAACAAGGCAAAGAACAGGCACATAGCGACGTGGACATGGCGGCGCAAACGCTCGTCGTTCTCGCGGTTACGAATATCCACACAGTAACAAGTGGTCAACGAAGTCAGAGCTGAGTCAGCACTGGAGAACGAAGCGGCCAGAATGCCCAAGACGAAGAAGACGAAGAGAGTTGAGAATTGAGAGACTTCACTTTCTGACGTTTGAACGAACATCGTCAGAAGTTCGTCGCCTTTTGTGGGCAAGGCCACGCCCTGACTCTCAAAGAACTGCGCCAATAAGACACCTAAAGCCAAAAAGAGGAAATTGACAGGCAGAAAGGCCATCCCATAGGTACACATATCCTTCTGCGCATCCCGAAGCGACTTGCAAGTCAGGTTTTTCTGCATCATGTCCTGATCCAATCCAGTCATCACCACTACGATAAAAAGACCGCTGAGCAACTGCTTCCAGAAATACCACGGCGAAGTCCAGTCATCAAGGACGAACACCCGGCTACGCTCATCGGCCATCACCGATCGAACGGCATCCGAAAGCGAGAAGTCTAACTGTCCCATCACTTTATATATAATAAGGAGAAGGGCCGAAAAAAGGCAAACGGTCTGAAAGGTATCGGTAAAGACCAATGTGCGGATGCCTCCCCGACGGGTGTAGAGCCAAATCAAAAGCACCATGCCCACGGTAATCAATATGAAAATTCCCTTTGAACCTCCCGAAAAAGTTGTAAGGATCATGCAAATGACATAGAACTTCAGGGCCGCACCACACATCTTCGACAACAGGAAAAACCATGCGCCCGTTTTGTAGCTCTTTCCACCCAACCTTTGTCCAAGATAACCATAGATGGAGGTGAGATTCAACCGATAGTACACGGGCAAGAGCACGAAAGCCACCACTAAATAGCCCAGTATAAACCCTATGCACAGTTGCAGATAGGCCATACTGCTGGTAAGCACCATACCCGGTACGCTCACAAAAGTCACACCCGAAATGCTGGCCCCCACCATACCAAAAGCCACCATCCACCACTTTGAGCGCCGCTCTCCCCGAAAGAACGTCGTATTTGTTGCCTTTCGTGCCGTCAGCCTGCTAATGCAGAAAAGTGCAAAAAAATACAGAGATATGACTATAATGATTAGCATATACTATCAACACAGACAAAGGTACATCATTTTTTTCATGTATTCCAAATTTTTCAGTAGTTTTCTTTGCTGGTTCGCCAATATTTTATTAGATGAAAACATTGGTGTCCCGTTAAATATGCTATCTGACAGTTTGTACAGGATGGTCTCTTCTGGCAGTATTTTCCGAGGGCTTTCACATATTTCTCTGCCGCTGTCCGAATCCCTTGTCCTTGATAATGTCCGTTTTTATCCGTCCAATCTCATCATTGACAGTCATACTGAACTGAAAACACAATTCTGCATCACAACATGCAGCTCTCAGGATGGCATAGCCATTGGCAACATCCACCATACCATGATGATCGGATTATCTGGTAAAGCACTATCAGGCTTGAAATAGACATCCTTGCCTATATACGCTATCGGTGAAGAACTCCAGTCAATAAAATATCTCCGACATCAGCAGGTACATGAAACGCTTGATCTCCTCACACTCTTTGAGAAACCTGATACGGCGAAGCTGGTTCGAGAGGTCGCTGTTGCTCTCATGGGAGGTCGCTATGTCAGTATTCCTTGTGCTGGTGGTGGTTCTGTCAATAGCGAGACTGGCTGGGACGGTCGCAAGAAAGACGAGGAGAACGAGGACTTCCGACTTCGTTGTTGGCTTCATGCAGCAAAGACCGTCAAGGCTTCGCGATATGTGCCGACAAAGAGGAAAGGGTATGGCAGATAATTTGCTTCTTATAGAGCACTCACATCTGATAGGGAAAGGTGTGAGTGCCTTCTTTATTATACGTATTCGAGCATCATGTTCGTTTTT